>CAZWPU010000050.1:7490-10373 GCA_964635605.1 uncultured Bacteroidales bacterium
GAATCATTTTTTAAATAATTATGGATATCAAAATGCGGTGTATTGTAAACTTCAAAATCAAATCTATCGTACATTACCTTATTTTGCCCAAATTGTGCAAAACCATTTGTTGTAATGAAAAATAGAAGGACAATGTAAAGAATATTTTTTTTCATAAAAAAAGATGGTTTCTTTTCTTATTCTTTCATCAAATTTTATGCAATATAGCAATGTTTTTATTTTTGTTTTAAATAATATAAGTTTTTTTAACATTTTTAAAAATTTCAAACTAATTTAGCTTTATCTAAAATATATTAGATAGAGAATTTTAAATAATTAGACTATAACGATAACCAAAAGTATTAAGCCATAGAATCGGAATAAATGATAAAATAGATGTAAAATTAAACAATATTGATATGAGAAGAAAAGCGTATATTATATTGGTTTCTGTATTTTTTATGACAACTTTAAATTCTTGTGACGAAGATGGAGGCCTTAACTTTTTTACTTTGGACCAAGACATTGAATTTGGAGAAGAGTTTCATAATCAATTGATGAATAATCCTGAAGAATATCCCATATTAAGTCCATCGGCTAACCCACAAGCTTACGATCATCTTAGAGCTATTCGTGACGCACTTTTAATGTCAGATGATTTGCGCTATGCAAATGAATTTTCGTGGGATGTTTATATCATTGATAATGATGAGGTATTAAATGCTTTTTGTGTGCCTGGGGGTAAAATGTATTTTTATACCGGAATTATTAAGTTTTTAGATAATGAAGCGGAGTTTGCAGGTGTTATGGCTCATGAGATGGCTCATGCTGATCGTAGGCATTCTACAAAAACCATGACAAAACAATATGGTTTTTCAATTCTATTATCCGCTTTATTGGGAGATGATCCCAGTACCTTAGCTCAAATAGCAGCTGACCTTGCTCAGGGCCTTGGTTCGCTTGCTTTTAGCCGGGATCACGAATATGAAGCCGACGAGTATGCTGTTCGTTATACAGCGGATGGTACGGGTAATTATAATTACTACCCCAAAGGGATCTCAGCCTTTTTTGAAAAAATGGAAGGACAGCCAACTCCCCCCGAATTTTTAAGCACTCACCCAAGCCCTGAGAATCGATTGGAAAGTATTGATGAATTTTGGCAAAGTATTGGTTCTCCAGACGGCGAATTTTATGGTAACCGTTACATCGACTTTAAAAACAGTTTACCCTAATTATACTTCTGCTTAAAATAATGTGATAATCTGGCTTGTTATAATAATTATGATAAGTGCTATGGGATAAATCATGGCATAAGTAACCTGCGGTGCATTAGTTTTGGTTATTGGTTCAATGGCCGATAGGGCAGGTGTACTTGTCATACTCCCGGTTAGCGCACCCAACAATCTTAAAAAGTTAATTTTTAATAGATATTTACCAACATATAGGACAATAAACATTGGAATTACTGTTATGGCTACACCCATTAAAAAAAGGTTAATTCCGTTTGCTTTTATCGTATCAACAATTAAAGCTCCGGCATCGGTTCCTACACCAGATAGAAAAAATATTAATCCTAATTTTCGAAGAAACTGATTAGAGGAACCTGAAATGTTCCAAATTATTTTCCCAGTTTTCCCAATTTTACTGAGCATCAATCCGGCAATTAAAACTCCTCCTGTTAAGCCAATGCTAAATGAAAATTCTTTAGAAAGTGGAATTTTGATAAAGCTGATGAGTATACCCAAAAGAATTCCTGTTACAACAGGAAGAAAATCGAGTTCATCGAGTTTTTTTCGGTCATCGCCAACCAGCCTGCCGATTCTTTTTATATTTTCTTCAGGGGCGGCTACCGTTATTTTATCTCCAAATCGAAAATGGCTGTTGGCATTTGGTGTAATATCAATACCACTTCGTCGGATTGATGTAACCGTTGCATTATAATTTTGAAGTAATGCAAGCTCTCCAAAAGGTATATTTAAAGCTTTATTATTAGTAACCAGAAAATGATGGATAACAATTTTTTTGTTTGCGGGAATTTGCTTTGTTGTTTCTCTTCCAATAATTTCTTCTAATTTATGAAGGTCTTTGGCTGTACCACAAGCTCTAATAATATCTCCCTTTCTAATTACAGTAGATGCCTTGGGGTTTATGGTTGAATACTTTTGGTATATTTTTGAAATATTAGTATTTGTTAATGAGCGCAGGTTTAGCTCACCAATTGTTTTTCCAAATATATTTTGATTTTCAACAATATAATTTTTATTCACTAATTTGGGATATTGTGCCTTGATTTCCTGTAAATATTTCTGTTCTTCTTTTTTAATATCTATTTTAAAAATCCTGGGTGATAATCGTGTAATCAGTACAACTCCAATAACTCCAAAAGGGAAAGCTATACCAAAACCTATCCCGGGAAGCGATGATTGGGTATTTTCGATGGTAACAGCTAAACTGGAAGCACTGGTTAAAGAGCCTGTAAATAAACCTACCGCCATATGCATATCTATATCGAAGAGCTTAGCTAGTATAATTGTGATAATTCCTCCGGATAAACTTAGTGTAAGGGCAAGGGTTAATAATTGTAGGCCTCTTTTTTTAAAGGATTCAAAAAAACCGGGACCGGCTTGAATGCCCACACTGTACATAAAAAAGATAAGTCCGATCTGTTGGATAATATCTGGAATAGTTAAATCATAGTAGCCAAAAATAAGGGCTATAAAAAAAATAGCAGAGGTATCTAAAGAAATCCCTTTTATTTTTATTCTTCCTAAGAAAATGCCAATGGTCGTTAAAAGAAAAAATACACCGTACCCGGTGTTTAAGATTTCCATGACGTTATGATTTAATCTTACAAAAGAACTAAAAATTAAAAATATAAAAAAGAGCTTTTATAAAAACAATGAG
>CAZWPU010000051.1:0-10342 GCA_964635605.1 uncultured Bacteroidales bacterium
TAATCCAGTTACATTATAGCTTGTATTGGCAGTAGAAGCCATTACCGAGCCATTTTTATAGATATCATAACCAGTAACGCCCACATTGTCGGTAGAAGCAGTCCAGCTCAACGTAACCGAAGTTTCACCCACATTGGATGAGGAAAGGTTAGAGGGAGCAGTTGGCGCTTGAGTATCTGCCGGCTCATCTGTAGTAACTTGTAGGGTGCTACTTGCAGCCGAAATATTTCCAGCAGCATCTTTGGCTTTTACATAATAGTTATAAGTTGTGCCAGCCGACAGTCCATAAATATTTGCTGAGGTTCCGGTAACGGAACTTAAGAAGCTACCATTTTGATACACATCATAACCGGTAACACCCACATTATCAGTAGAAGCATTCCAGCTTAACGTGAAAGAGGTTTCTGTAATGTTCGATGCAGATAAATTGGAAGGTGCAGTAGGTGCCTGAGTGTCTTCGCCAGATTCAGTAATAACGACGGTGTAATCTTCCACTTCGCCATAGCTAAAGGTTTCACAAGCGGTTTGTGCGCCGTTATATTTCATGGAAACACGCATGCGAGTTGTAATGGCTGCAATTCCTTCTGGAATACTCATTGTGCCCGTAACGGTAGTTTTACTTAATGCACCGGCATCAAAAGCTAACTCATCACTGGTAAATTCTTTATCATCATTATAATCAATCCAAATTTTCCAGTATTCGTTATAGGTTGAACTGGCAAAACCCGGAGTAAGAGAAATTGCATAATCGTTTCCGGCTTGCAACTCAACTGTTTTACTGGTAAAATCAGTATAACCTGCAGCTGATGAAGTGTTGTTAAACGAACCTATTTCTACTCCAGCAATCCATTCATAACTATAATCCTGACCAGCACTGGAACAATAGGTAGGCACATATTCCTCAACAGTAATATAATTATACTTCGTTTCTGAATCCTGTCCGGCATTATTAGAAACAGTTAACGTAACATCATAACTGCCAATAGTATTATAGGTTACTGTAGGACTTGAAGATGTACTGGTAGAAGGAGTTCCTCCTTCAAATTCCCAATAATAATCGGTAGGATTATTGGATGAAGTGCTTGTAAAAGTAACCGACTCCCCTTCAGACACAGTAGTTGTTGAAGCGTTAAAGTCAGCTACCGGAGGGTTCGGAGTTTCACCTTCAGGGCCTTCAGGATGTCCCGGAGTACGCATTTGAACCGATGGATCACCAAAAACAGTCCAGGTATCGGCCATATTTTCCCCGTCGCTTCCATACTCGTCAATCATTTGAAACATACCGTTTACAAACATGCCTCCATAATTAATATAACTATTCGCTACAAGCAAATCATTCATCTTATCCTGAGCACACATAGGCGAAGCCCAAGATTGATTAATGGTTGAACCACAAAATGCAATTGCCCCTGTTGGCTGTCCGTTATTTGTAGCACGCAACCATGATTCAGAGAAACAGGTCATTCCGGTAAAATTACCTACCACACAAGCTACAGAAATTACAAATGGCAATTTATTGTCGTTGGAAAGATTATTAACATCGGTCTGCGAGTAATACATGGATGCCCATGAAGTGTTGCTTCCATGTCCAACATAATTAATTATTCCGCGACCATCATTCAAAACAGAGGTCAGTTGAGAAGCACTTCCTCCATCCTGATAAACGCGATCTATTGTATATCCGTATCCTTCCAAATCATATTCAATGTTATTCATGTGTTGCTCATCGCTTTCACCGTCATCACCTCCACTACCTCCTTCGTTCGAAGCAATTCCAACACCTTTTTTAAACCAGCTATCGGAAGAACTAACCTGGTTTTCATAATAAATGGTACGATCAATCTGTGTTTGTAATTGTGTTGAGTTTTCTGCAGAGAAGCGTCCTACAAAAAGATCCAGATAATGATCTGAACCTGAGGTATAACCATAATTATTGTCAGAGGATCCCGCACTTGTTGATGATGAAGGAACCTGTGCATGATCTCCAACCAATAATAAATAACCAATTCCATTTTGATCATATTGATTTTGAACATAGCTCTTAAGTGCTGATGCACTTCCAATATCGGAATAATTAACCAAACTAACGGTATAACCAATAGATTCTTTCCAGGTTTTAAACTCTTCCATTGCAGACATAAAACTACTGTAACAAACGATTAGCATCTTTTTGTTATTCTCGCTTAACTTAGTTTCAGAAGGTTGGTAGTTTAAAAAATGATTCGATAATACGTTATCAAAAACATTATCATTTTGAACGTTAGCATTTTGTTGCAACGCATTTATTCCTTTAGCTCCTGAAGGAACCATGTCAATTACCAAACTAGTATAAATCCTTACTTTTTTAGTAACCGGATTGTATTGTACCGGATAAATAGTTACGCTTTTACCCCTAACATTTCGAATTATATAAGGATTGTTACCTTTTACAACATCTGTCGGATAAAAAGCATTTTTTGAATAAACTTCCCCATATTCGAATGGAATGGTTGAGGGATCAATTTCTCTTGACAAAACACCTTTAGATGGAACAATATCCATTCCATCTATCTCAATATACTTACTTTTGGTAAGATTAACTTTCATATCGGCATTATCGGGAATAACAACCGATTTGGTAATTTTAGGTAAGTCTGGCGCTCCCTTTACTTTTGTACGTTCACAATCGGGTATTTGCAATAAATTTGCAGACCCTTTACTTGTTGATAACTTTGTTAAAGCATAAGCATTAAATTCAAATTTCAAGGTAATCTGACTTTCATCTGAATGTAACAGCTTTACTTCTGTTTCTGTGGACGATTTACTATCATCCAACTTGTTCCATTCCTGGCTGTTTACATTAAAAGCAAATAATATAAAACTTACACCAAGAACAATCGTGAGTAATTGTTTTTTCATTTGTTAAGATTGTTTTAGGTTTAGTGTTAAATGGATGGACAATATAGAAAGGAATAATTTGGATATAAAACCTTATCGATAGACAACAATTATCAACGGATAAAAAACAATGATTATTTTCGATACAAAAAATAATTCTCGTTAATTATTATTGACCTGAAGATCTAAATTACTTTATCTATTTTTTTATTTACACGTAAATCATGTTTTTTATAAAAATTAATGCACTAACCTTTTCCCTGCAAAAGCTGTTTGTTACTTATCTTAATAATGTTAACAAAAAAAGGGATTGCACAATACAATCCCTTTTCCTGAAAGACTGAACAGAATCATTCTTTTACCGGCTCAACTTTTAAAGCAACTATTTCTGTAATGTATTTATCGTCACCATTTTTATCGGTATATTGACGATTATTTAATTTACCCGAAACAGATACCAGTTCACCTTTTTTCAGAAAGCTTAAATCCTCATCCTTTTTATTTTTCCAGTACACCACATTATGCCAGGTGGTATTGTTCACCCACTCATCCTTTTTGTTTTTGTAACTTTCGTTGGTGGCAATACTCATAGTCACTAAAGTGCGACCACTGTCAAATGTTTTTTCTTCGGCATCGCGGCCTAAAAATCCCTGAAGTTCTACTTTGTTCATTGTTTTTTCCATGACTTTAAATTTTTAAATGGTTTAACAAAAATTTTATGATACAAAGTAAAGGCACTGTTCATATACGATTCGGTTATTAAATGGGTATAGTCGGTTAACATTCGTTTACTGTCGTTTGTAATTGATTGCAATTTATTTTATATTTGATATCCAGACCCTAAAAACTTCAAATTGATGACAGAAAATGCTACCCGAACATGTCCTGAATGCGGTGAAAAAATTGTGGGCCGCGCCGATAAAAAATTTTGTTCCGACCAATGTAGAAATACTTACAACAATCGGTTAAACAGCGATGCAAGTAATACTGTTAGAAATATCAATAACATACTACGAAAAAACCGGCGCATTTTAATGGATTTAAATAAACAGTCGGGTAAAACCATGGTAACTAAAGAAAGTATGCTTAGCAAAGGTTTTAATTTTTCTTATCATACACATACTTACACCACCAAAAAAGGCGATGTGTACCATTTTTGTTATGAGCAGGGGTACCTTTACCTACCCGATAAAGAGCTTTATTTGCTGGTAGAGAATAAAGATAATATTGGTTAAACCCCGGTGCTGACTTAAGCTTAAACCCCCACTTTTGCGGTTTAAAAATTTTGTATTATTTTTAAATAAAATATACCGTCAGTGTCTGTTTATTCACTTTTGGCGGTTTATCGTAAAGACAAGAGAGTGGTTAAGGAATAATAACAGCATTGCTTTAAAATTTTACAGGATTATATGTAAATTTTATGAAAAAAAATTACACAATATTGTTAGTTATAATTATTCCGATTATTATTAGTTCTTGCTCTACGATGTATATTCCTTCTAATACAAATACTCCTTTATTAGCAGAGAAAGGAGAGAAACAAATTGACCTGTCAACAAGTTGGACAGGAATGCATTTATCTGGCAATTTTGCGTTTTCTGAAAACTACTTTATAGCATTGAACGGAAATTATTCCTTTGGAAATTTTCTTAATTATCATGACTATTGGGAAGCTTCTATTAGGAAAGAAAATAATTATAATGAATTTTCGCATTCATACGCTGAGATAGGTATTGGCAGGTATAATCTTCTAAAATCAAAATTGAAGTTGGAAGTTTTTTCAGGGATTGGATATGGCTATGCAAACGAGCAGGAAACTATTTCATCGACAAATACAAATTTGAATTATGAATCTCAGTATTATCTTGGTTTTTTACAATGTAACTTAGGTTTTAGAAATAGTATAGTCCAAGCAGGTGGTGGTTTGAGATTAGCATATAGCAATTTCAATTATAGACATCCTGTGGATAAACAATTACCAATTACATATGAAATTTCAAATTTTTATAACTACCATTTGGAGCCAATTCTATTTGTAAAAGTTGGTAAGAATAAAATAAAATTCACATTTAATATGGGAATAAGTGAATTATTTACTTATGGTATTAAAGAAAATACAAATGACATATTGGGATTGTTTGAAGATAAAATTCACTATACATATGTAAATTTTGCCTTTGGTGTAAGTTATAGTTTTTAAAGCAAAGTGTTATAACACGCCATCTTTTAAACATACGGGTTTTGATGATTTTGACAAATTTAGTTATCTTTAACTTTAGTAATGGTGGATAAGGAAACAGGGCGGCGATCCCGCACTATTTCTAACCGCCGACCGTTGTACATAATTTATTTAAAAAATGCGATATGGAATTATTTAATACAACAAAATCATTATTAGAAAACCTAAGTGATATATCTTCAGTTTTTATTGCATTTGTGGCTTTAATTGGACTATATCAATTAGTTTTAATGAAACGATCAACAATTATCAGTTCTAAGCGAGATGCTGCAAAATTAGCTTTTGAAACAAGCAATATTTATGATACAGTTTTTGTTGAAAATGTCAAAAGGATACGTAAAGTGTATAAAGATATTGGAGTAAAAAACTTTGATGGTAAAGTAAAAACGTTTTCTATTGAAGAATATCATGAATATAATGCTTCTTGGAGAGAAGTATTTGAAAAGAACAAAGATAAATTTGAAGAAGAATTTCGAGAAATAACTGATAAATTAGAAGCATATTCTGTACCAATTATTAAAAGAATAAGTGATGAAGATCTTGCTTTTAGTTTGGATTCTTAAGTTTTTTTACAATTATCAAGACTCTGTTTTCCATATTATATTAATGAAACAGAAGAAGATAAAACAAAGATTATTTATTACTATATAAAAGAATTATCAAAATTGTGATGTCAGAAAAGTGATAATTTAATTCTATCGAATGAGAAACGACAGATTGATAATAAATTAAAAAAGAATAAAAAACCTAAAGATATAAAACCTTTTGGTGCTTAATAAACTATGTGCAACACGCGTTCACCGTACATGCGGGGGGGGTTGGTGTTTTTTGACAAAATTAGTTATCTTTAACTTTCGGTAACAGATGATACTGAAACAAGGCGCAATCCCGCACTATTTCTAAGCCGAAACCGTTCTGCTAGAATTAGCATAGAATTATTATGAATGGATTATTAAAATTATACTGTGACTATCATCCTGACTTTCTCGATACTCTTAATCCATTTGATGAGAAAATAAAACAAAGAGTTATTAATAATTTACAAAATGCTGATAATAAACCTAAATTTCTTTCAATAATTGCAGAGATACAATTTGGATTAAAATTTCAAGATATAGGGTTTGGATTGGATTATGAGAAAAGGTATTCTAATAAAAAAACTCCTGATTGGACTATTTCAATTGATAATTCATATGCAATTTGTGAGGTTTATAGACTTGGAAAAAGCAATAAGGACCAAAAAAGAAGTGATTTTGAAAACCTACTTATAGAAAAGATACATGAATTACCATTTAATTATTTTATTCGAATTAAATTTATTGAGGAGTATTTTGAGACAGAAAAATACGATATAAACGAGATTATTAAAGACTTAGTTAAGTGGTTAAATGATTCGGAAAGAGTATTGGGAGAAAAAATATTAATTCAAGAAAACTTTTCTTTCGAGATAGCAAAGACAAATACAAAAATCAATCATATCTGTTGCTCTGGCAATCCAAGTTCTATTGACTTTAAGCCTGATAAATTGATTCAATTTGATTACCTTAAGCGAAACAATGAGATAACTAAAAAAATATCTAAATATAATTCGCTAATTCACGAATTGGAGCTCCCATATTTTATTGCAGTATCAGTTGACTTCATAAGTGGATTTGATTATGATGATTTTAAAGAATATTTTTTAGGCAAAGGTGTTGAGTTCATTGATTTTGACACCGATATTGCAAATAAACACTTTAACCACTTAGGTCAAAATTGGAATGAATTAGGTGTTTTTTATAATACTCCAAATTTGAGCGGATTAATTATTTATGAAGGTAATCGATTTAAATTATTGTTAAACCCGATAAAAAGTCAAATAATTTATAGAAAAGAGAATTTAATTTTATTAGAAAAAATAAAACAAATTGATAAATAGGGCAGCACACAACAATGTATATACAAAATAGGCGTGACAGTAGTAAATTCAAGGTTTGTAACCCGCTTAAACTGCGTAGTGGGTTGGCAGGAAACTACCACTCAATCTGCCACTACTCATACAATTTATCGTTAAATAAGCCGCAAAACTTAGTATTTCCATCAATTCCAATTCTAAATCAACTATTTCTTAGTGTTTTAAACCATTTTTTGTCAATCTATTCTTTTGGAACGGTTTCCCAACACGCTTTTTATGCTTTGCACAAACCGGAATTTAAATTCTCTTCAGGAGCAATACTATAACTTACTCTAAGTTAACAACTTTATATAAAATATATTTTTGTTTGTTTAATTTATTCCTTAACTTGTTAAATAAATTTAAATTAGTTATGAATAAGTTCGTACTCGAAAAATTAAGCAATGAAAGAATTATCGGTGCAATACCAATCCATCCAAAAGGATTAAAAATAAAATTTGATAATAATTCATTAGCCCCAAATTTTTGGCAAATAGTATTGATGTTCCTGATTTCCCTACCAATTACCCTTTTTGTTTTAGCGTTGTTATCATTTATACTCGCTGATTTATCTCTCAATGCATCCATTGTTAGTTTGATTTTATTACTCCCTTTATTCCTTTTAATCCTTGCAACGCCTACTTATGTAATCTATAAAATTTATGTTAATAAAATTAAAAAATATCCGGAAGCATTATTTGTAATTACAGAACAGAACTTTCACTTTTTTTTGTTGGAGAATAACACTGTAAAGGTACATCACAAATTTGATGTACCTTTCAATAAATTAAGTGAAGTTTTTTACGGTGAGATAAATAAAAAAACAAATACTCTCGGACGTAATTTTGAAATCCGTCAGAATAACAAAAAATTAATAACAGGAAAACTTAAATTAGCTAACAGTCATTTTACTGATAATACAATTGATAATAAATTTCTTTTACCAATTAATGATTTACAAAACATATATCTACAGTAATTTTAAAACCATAAAAAAGTAACCTATGAAGAATAAAAATATTTACATTATTATCATCGTATTGGTAATAGTAATAGTCATCGTCCTGTTTTTAAAGCAATGCCAGAATAATACCATCGCAAGTTATTTCGAGCAAAATGATGAAGGTTGGACCGTTGTTGGTGATGCGCAAGAAGGTTCAGCAAAACCAAATTATGAAAGCACATCCGGGAACCCTGGGGGTTATATTTGGGCTGATGATAATGTAACAGGAGGAGTATGGTATTGGAGTGCACCTAAAAAGTTTTTAGGGAACAGGATATCATCATATAATCAAAAATTAACATTTTCTTTAAAACAATCTTCAGTAAATAATCAATTTGATAGTGATGATATTATTTTACTTAGTAATGATAAAAAAATTGTATTTAATACTTCAAATAATCCTGATACAAGCTGGACAGATTATACTGTGCCATTAAATGAGGAAGTCTGGAAATATAGTTCTTCAGATAAAAAATCTGTCAGCCAAAAGGACTTTACTGAAATTTTAAGTAATCTCACAGGTATACATATACGAGGTGAATATGTGGTAGGAAAAGATAATGGGGGAATTGATAATGTTGTTTTATTTGCTAAATAATTTAAGAGACATTTTGCATTCTTGCTTGCTAAAAAATAATTAACCTGCGAAAGCGGTTTTAAAAAAGAAAACTAAAAAATCAATTAAACTTTTTCACTCCTTGGTATTCTAACCAACTCCAAAGACAAAATGTCTTATGTCATTCGTTTTGCCTTAATCCAATAAATTATTAACAAAAAAACATAAAATGTTTATTTTAGAAAACCCGTATGTATCCGACTTATTAAGAAATACGATTGAGAAAAAAAATTATGATGTTGTTTTGAATGATATATCCTCTGAATTAGGATTTTCAGAAGATGTTATCTTAAAAAATAATCAAGAAAGTATCATGAACTATCGTGATAAAAAACTTTTATATACCAACTCCGAAAACAGTATCGAATGGATCGTAGAAAACTTAACTTCTTCAAAGATTGTAGAATACATCGATATTTTCAAAAACAAATATCGGTTTAGGGAGTTAATCCGCTCGATATACCCGGATTTTCAGTTCATGGAAATCAATATTGATGATATAGACTCGATGGACATATCCCAATTTAAAAAACCGTTTATCCTTAAACCAAAATATGGATTTCTAAGCATAGGAGTTTATACCATTACTAATGAAAATGATTGGCACGAGGCGGTAAAAGAGATAAAAGAGAACACAGAATCACACGGGAATCTTTTTCCTAAAGAGGTTATATCACCGAAGAATTACATCATCGAAGAATTTATACAGGGAACTGAATATGCTGTGGATGCCTATTATGATAAAGAAGGAAAACCTGTTGTTATAAATATCCTGGAACATAAATTTTCATCCTCCGAGGATGTTAGCGACCGGCTGTATATCACCTCCAAAAAGATTATTGAAGAGAATTTGCAACGGATCACTGCATTCCTTCAAAAGTTAGGTGATATTTTACATATCAAAAGCTTTCCTTTACACGTTGAAGTCAGAATTGATAATCATCAACTGGTTCCGATAGAGATTAACCCCATGCGATTTGCCGGTTGGTGTACAACCGATATTGTTTACTATGCCTATGGCATTAATCCGTACGAATATTTTATTGAACAGAAAAAGCCTGTATGGAAAAATATTTTGGCCGACAAAGAGGGAAAAATTTACAGCGTTATCATTTTAGATAAGCCAAAAGATATGAATGCTCATAACATTAAGCATTTTGATTACGACTCGTTAATTTCAAAATTTAATCATGTCATTGAATGCAGAAAAACAGATATTTCAAAGTATCCTATTTTTGGTATGTTATTTACAGAAACACCGGAGGATAACGATAACGAACTGGACGAAATTTTAACCAATAATTTAAAAAAATTTATTAGTATATAATTACCACACAACAACCTTGCCTTTTACGTGGAGGATTCAGGTTTATTATTATTCTAATTCAACGCTGTATAAACAATAAAGAGGCTGCCTTTTTCAGACAGCCTCTCGTGAATCCCAAATTAATAATTAAACCTAAACGTTTAATGTTGCTATTGAATAAAATTTTTACATTCTTTCTTAATTAATATTCTTTTTCATTAAAGTATAGATATGACCATTTATTATTTAAAAAGTTTATTATCGAATATCAATAAAAGTAATTTAAAAATATTCTAAACTATATGGGATATATAATTATATTTGCCCGTAACGAAAACGAAAAATATGTTTACAAAAGCTATTGTTAA
>CAZWPU010000052.1:0-10195 GCA_964635605.1 uncultured Bacteroidales bacterium
AGTGTTGATTTACATATTGTAGAATTTCCTGCAGTTTCTCTTCCTGGTAGGTTTTAATCTTTTGTTTAGGCTGATAATCTATATTTTCGGGAAACATGATTTAGTGTATTTTTTTTATAACTCACAAATTTAACATCTTATAATTAAAAGAAGTAAGAAACCATAGAGTTTTTATAGAATGGAATTAATCTGTTTCTCTAAGCCGCAGAGAATAGTAAATTGGTAGATTGGTTTAACATACCTAATGGCAGGCAAGTTTATTTATTCGTATTACCGTGTACTACTTTGTTATACTATTTTGTTAACTAGCTTCCTGCTGTTGGTTAATGCTGCCTGCCTCCGGCAGGTAAACTGCCGACTGCCGCCTTATTTTAATTCTCAGTTTTCTTTCGCACACTTAAACAAAAAAACTATGTAAATCCGTTTAATCAGTGTATTCAATTTATTGAATCTGTGTTTTATTATTCATTTGCTTTATTGTAATAATAATTTGCTTTTTGCTTATTACCTAGTCGTGTGTAGATATCTCCCAAGAACTCGGCATATTCTGGTTTAGGGTTAATTTGGTATAATTTTAAAAAGTAATCACGGGATTTTCTAAACGTAGGATATACTTTATCAAGGGCATTTAACAATCGTTTATACTGGCTGGTTGTCCTGTTGTTTTTGTAGGCTTTCATTTCGGTAATATATAGATTATCAGCTTCCTGGAAAAATTTTTCGGCATACCATTCCAAAGCAATAATATTTTCGTCATCTAATTCAAAAATTTGTAAGGCCAGCTTATCACAGGTTTTATTGTTTACTAAATTTTTATTTACAATTAAGTATCCTGCCAGAAAATTGGCATCCGATTGCGCTTGTTTTTTTATTTCGGGCCACAAGTCAACGGCTAAATCCCAGTTTTCGCTTTCAACGTACGTTTCGAATAGCCGAATTGATATTTCATTTATTTTCTCTCCCTGAGGATATTTGTTGTGATAATCTTCAAGTGCGTTTATCTCTTTGGACAAATTATCGATTATTTTATAAACTTTAGCTAGTGAAGCATATAATTCAGGCGATTCATATTCGGTTGGTTCTGCTGATTCAAGGTATATTCGGGCTTTATCGATTTGTTCCAGTTCTAACGCTGATTTTCCTGCTTTGAAGTAAATGGTTCCTTTGGCATTTTTGCCACTGTTTTCTTTACTTTCAATTACTTGTTCCAGTGCCTGAAGGGTTTCTGAATAATTTTCCTGCTCGAATGCTTTTTTTCCTTGTTCAATTAGCTGTGTTGTTGCACAGGAGGTAATGATTAATGTAATGGTAAGTAATTGTAGTAATTTTGTTTGCTTCATGATATCTTAATTTTGATAAAGGAGGCAAAAGTAAGATTTTTTTTTTGTTTTTAAATATGCATTAAAAAAAGTCGCCAGCATATCTTTTCATTAACTTAAAATGATGATATTGCTGAATAGATGAAGGAGTTTTCTATTAATTGTCATTCTAATTAGTCCAGGAATTATTATATGGTTTAACGAACGAAGAATTATTTAGTTGATCAATCGTAATTTTTCCATCCATATAGTTTGCCAGCAGCCTGAAAGATTGTTTATTTTCTTTTTTTAGTAATAGGAGTACCGCATTTGCAGCTGATTTAGCGCAAATGGGGACTCCACCACCTAAATCGGCCCAGTGGCCGCCTAATATTAAGTTTTTAACGGGTGTTTGATGGTGGGCTATTCCGGCTTTCATGTTTTCTTTGCCTGGGCGTGCCCCCATCATAGTGCCATTTTTATTGCCCGTATATCTTAAATAAGTTATAGGCGTTGATACATCTAAAAAAAGGATATGGCTTTTAATATCAATGGATAATTTTTCTTCAACCCGCTGAATTAATATTTCGGCAATCTCCTGTTTTAGGTTGTAATAATTATCGGTACGGATAAAATGGACATCCGAATCTTTTTCCGTTAACCAATAGTTTTTATAATCAATATAAGCCGGCATGTAAAGCGTAATTAAACCTTTTCCTGTGGGGATGAGAGATTTATCTCGTGCCGAAGGGGATAATATGCTGATATCACTGAGTTGAGGATCTCCACCATCATGATCATCTCTTGCAATATTTTCTTTGCTAATGCAAATCAACTCCTGATGAATTCTAAGATCTTCGGCGGGACAATCTATTGCAATTGATACTGTAAGTGCTGAGCTGTAAAGAACAGCATTCTCGAGTTTATTCTTAAACTTTTGAGGGATTGTTTCTTCCGGGAGCATTTTAGTGTATAAAGATTCTAGATCATTGGTGGAAATAATATACTTGCTTCTTAGCTCATATTGGTTGCCGTTTTGTTGAAAATGAACACTTTCGCATACCTTATTATTAATCTTAAGATTTTTTACTTCTGCATTTAAGATTAAATCATTTTTATAGAAATTATTAATATATGTCAGCCATTGGATAAAAACGCTGGCTCCACCTTTGGCAGGAATCTGATAACCTTCGATGTATGCCCAGGCTATCGGAAATAGGCATGACAATAAGTCTTTTTCGGAATGATATAATTTATGTAAGTTTTTATCTTTAAAAAATAAATTAAGGCCTTTTGTAACACCTTTTTCACCACTAAAGAAAATATATTTAATGAGCGGAAGGACAAATTTTAATAATCTTAGTTTAAAAATAATTTTCTCGGGAAAAGACATGCTCTCTTCTGTTCTAAAAAGCTTGGCATATTGAATGGATCCTTGGGCAATTTTTTTGGCTGAATGGTAAAATTTTTCAATGCCTTTTTTTTCATGGGGAAAATCGGAAATTAATTTTTCTTTTAATTCATCGGGATTTTTGGTAAGCAGATAATCATAGCTATCCCCTTTAAAACGGTATATTTTCTGCATTATTTTTAATTCGGGGCTGTCAGCACCAATTAAATTAAAAATCCTGCCGGCCATTTCATGTTTGTTACATTGATTTAACCAATGTATTGCAGTATCAATTTTAAAACCATCTCTGATGAAGCCAGCAAGATACCCACCTGGGTTAGGCTCTTTTTCAAGTATACAACATTTTAACCCAAATTTACCTGCTATAGCGCCTGCTGTTAAACCACTAATTCCAGCACCAATTATGACGATGTCATATTCTATATTGTTAAATGGTTCAGGCATTTAGTAATTTGATAAAATTAGTTTTTTTAATCAATTTTCTAAATCATTCATTTTCTCCAGAATATTTTTTCTTTGATAAATATTAGGAATTTCTTTTGATAATGCTTCTCTATATGCCAAAACTGCTTTATCGTAAACTTTGAAATGGTTGAAATAATCGCCAATATAAACATACGTTTCAAAGAATTCACTGTTTAATGCAATAATTTCATTAAAAATAAGAGCACTATTAGGTATTTTAGTATCCGTTTTAATGGCTTCTTTGATTTTAGTTCGTAAAACCTTAAATCTTTTAAAATTGTCGTAATCGTTGGTATAAAGAAATGAATTTGCGGGAATCATCAAATTTCTTTCATCAATAATCTCGTATTTTTTAATTTCAGTAGCTTTTGAAAACACTTTATTTAAATCGTAACAGACAAATTCACCTAATTGATAGGGCGATGTTGATACCCAGACTTTTAATTCTTCGGGTTTAAAAATAACCGAATGGTGAGCGATAAGCTGATTAATCGCTTTTTCGTTTCCCATTCCAATGTTTTGGCCCTTTAATCCTTTTTGATCGCGTAATATAGCTACCACGTTCGAAAGATTTAACTCATAGTTTTGCTCCAGCAATTCTTCTACACGTTCAAAACGATATAGCGTAGCATAATCGGATGTGTTAGAATAAAGTATGTCCGGGCGTTTAAGGTCCTTACTTTGAAAATGATTGCTACAAATCAGATAATCATCACTGGTTGTATATAATGCTTGTTTGTTGGGTGATTTTTCAATGGTTACCGTTTTACGATTTTTTGCAGAACCAATAAAAAGTTGTTCGGAGACAAATGTTTTTCTTTTTTCAGCAATAGCATAGGCTTCATCAATGGTTGAAGCATATTGCAGAATTTCCCTGGCTACAAGAGAAATAGGTGTGGCTGCTCCAAAAGGGATATCCGATTTAGCCGCATTCAGGGTTACCGTCAGTCCCTGGTCGTTCATCCCTGATGTAGCACCAATCATGCCTCCCCAGGTAACTATCATAAATTTATGACCCTGCTCGGGATTACAAAACATGACGATTTTATTTTTAGCAAATTCATCGCCCACATAAAAATCGAAATTACGACCAATGATTAATGAACTGTCTGATGTGCGTTTATCCCATCCTGCGAAAGCAGTACAAGCTACCAGATTCATATTTTGTAGGGCATGGCCTATATCATGCGCAGCATGGTAATTTAATATCCGGTGGTAATTGGGGCCGATGAATGAAAACTTTTCGGATGCTGATTGTGAAATACCATAAATCTCTTGTTGGTATTCCGGGATCACATGTTTATCAATATTCCGATTAAAAAAAGCAATAAAGCTTTTTAAAAATTTTAGGTATGATTCTGATGGAATCATCTCCTTAATTTGGTTGACGAAAGCATCTTCCTGTTTATAAATTAAATCTTTGGTTAATTTTCCGTTAATAATACCTCGTTCGTATGCTTTTCCTTCAATGTACATTTCCCATAATCCATACTTATTTTTTTGCAACCAGTTGTTTTTAATAGAATTAAAATTTTTATCAACGTTTACGATAGCTTCAAATTGATTTAAACCTTCGGGTACATCAGGTTCATTTATTCTGGTAGTTAGTTTAAAAACCAGGTATAAAATCAAAAGAATGCCTGCAAGAATGGCAAGAGTTTTTAATAAAAAACGGATTATTTTTTTAGGCATGATTAATTTTATTTATTAAATATTCGAGACCAGTTAGTTCTGCACAAGTTAAAACTGCACCTACAGTAACTCCCAACACACCGTGCATATTTATGTTTTGTCCAGTAAACAGCAAATTAGGGATTTTTGTTCGGGTTGATATTTTTGTTTTTAAAGAATGATTACAATCACGGATGATACCATACATAGAACCCTCGGCTGTTCCTGTATAATCTCGGTATGTAAGAGGTGTGGAAGTATAATATTGCTGTATACTCTCTTTAAAATTCGGGAACTGACGATTAATTTCATCAATAAAAATCTCTGCTTTTTGTTGTTTAAAAGCCTCATAATCACTGCCGCGATTGCCAATTTTAGTATTTCCCCATTGAATCACTTCATCAAATTTCATATAAGTCATAGCAATTGCAGTACTGGCATATTCGTATGAATTACTTACAGGTGGAGTAAGAAAAAGATAGTTTTGTGGCCATTTTTTTATATTGTAGCTTGGAATGGTCCAAACATCATTATCCTTAAAATGATAATAATTCGTGTTTAAATAGTTAAATTTTTTAGGTTTTAATGAAGCATATAGTACAAATACCGAGATAGTATTTTCCAGTTCACCCAACCGTGTGCGATAAGACTTTCTTAAATGCTGTTCATTAATTATCTTTAGGGTTTGCGATGGATGTATGGCTGAAATAAATTGATGGGCAAATATCTTCTCTCCGTTTTTAATTTCGGCGTATTTAACTTTTTTATTATTAATTTGAAGATTTATTACCTCACTGTTATTTTTTAATGTACCACCATTTTTTTCAATTTCCTGAATAAGGGCATCAACTATTTGTGAACTTCCGTCAATAAAGCGATAAGTACTTTCAATGAATGAATTTTCGATTAATGCATGAATAAATAGTGGTGTTTTATGAGGGTCGCCGGCATAGAGGAAATTATTCCCGGCTAAGACTCCTTGCAAGGTTTTGTTTTGGGTTATGGATTGTAAAAAGTCGGTAATATTTTTTTCATAAAATGGTAATTCTGCCTCGTAATTTAACGCTGCTTTTAAGTTATAAAGCGGAAAGGTATCACATATTTTTTTGATTTGATTTTTATATTCAATCAGGTTTGCTTTTTCTTTTGGGAATAATTTTGTCAGTGTTTCTACAAAATGGTCAAAACCCTGAGCCATAGGATAATTTTTACCATCCAGCTGGATGATATCAAATGCATCCTGGTTAAGTCGTTTTAAATTAAGTTGATTTAAAATACCAAAGTATTTAAAATATTGATTCAAATTTTGTCCATCATCGAGACCACCAACATAATGCACTCCGGTATCGAAGATATTAACGTTTCGTTTAAATGTCTGTAAGCATCCACCAAACTGAGGTTGTTTTTCCAGAATGCACACTTTTTTCCCTTCTTTGCTAATAATATTACCGCAAATTAATCCGCCCAGTCCGCTTCCTATGATAACAACATCGTATTTTGACATCTCTATTTTTTTCTAATTACATAAACTACATTCGAAGTAAGTTTGGTCTGATCAATTACTTCAATTTTTGTATCGTATTGATTAAACATGGCAAAAATATCGTCCGATGACCTGAAATACAGCTCTTTTGAATCATCAGCCGTTTTATTAAATTTTATAATTTGGGTAGAGAATATTTCTGTCCATTTCGTTCCTTTGTGCCGATCTTTTAATTTTGTATTGGCATCGCGGATAATTATCATTCCGTCATCATTCAGGTTATGTATACAATTTTTAATAATTTTTTCTTGTTTCTCCTCCGAAATATAATGTAACACATCACTTAAAATAAATACATCGGCAGGTTTAAATTTAAATTGCGTTACATCGGCACATTCAAACTGTATATTTTCATTTTTTAAGTTGCAGTTGTTAGCTACTGAAATTTTTTCTTCATCATAATCAATTCCGGTAATCTTTCTGTCTTCCGATACAAAATGCAGCATGTAGGATAAAAAACCATAACCGCAGCCAATATCGTATATTGTTGCCTTTCGCGGAATCAGCGAATCGAACAGTTCGTAATTATTTTCCAGCCGTAATTTAACTCTTAAATACCATTCTAAAACCGGCCCTTTGTAAATATAATTTTTTATCAGCCTATCGCGATAAAATTTGGTGTCTTCCGTTTCTTCGCGTATCTCATAATACTCCTTTCGAAAATAACGGCCGATTTTTTTTGTTCTTTCCGAATAATGGTCACCAAACTCCTTATTTTCAGGTGATATTCTATCTAAATATTTAGCCGTAACAATTCCTTTTTTAACCAGCAAATCATCACCTTTGGTCATGCAATAACCTGTTCCGTGTAACACAATGGGCAGGATATCGAGCTTTAATTTTTCGGCAATATAAAAAGCGCCTTTATGGAAACGCCTCATTTTAAAATTTACAGACCGTGTACCTTCCGGATAAACCAAAATAGAGAATCCGTCATCAACTTTTGCTTGCAATTTCGGAAGTAAATTCTCGTATCCTTCCGATACCGGGTAAAAATCAGCCATTTGGACTAATTGACCATAAATTTTGCTTTTTTGCACCCAGTCGTTGGTTAAGATAATGACTTTTGGGCCTAAGGTCATATTGTAAATCAAATCGATATGCGATTGATGGTTGCAGATGATTACCGCCGGCTTTCTTAGTTTTTTCTTGTTTGGATTGATAATCCTTTTTTTGATATTGAACATGGCATAAAAAAGGCTGGAGGCAGAGGAAACGATAGCGTAATTATAAATTAATTTTATTTTTTTGTTTTTGATGTGTAAGATTTTAAACAGAATAAAACCTACGATTGTCGTAAAAAAGGAGCCAAGGATGAAGATAGTCCAGGCAAAAATCGAAGCAATAGCATCTAAAAGCGAGTAAGCTACTTTTCCTTTCTTTTTCCGGTTTAAAATGATGAGTTTAAAAAGTGCCGGTTCAATGGTATATGAGATAATGATTACCGATAAAATCCCGATAATGGATAATAAAGCCATGGACTTTAATGCAGGATGTTGGGCAAAAATCAAAACGCCAATTCCGGTAATGGTTGTTATGGCTGATAAAAAAATAGAAGTTTTGTACGAGGAAAGATTTTTAACTCCGTATTTATATTCCTGCAACAATCCGCGCATGATAAAGATACTGTAATCAATGCCCAACCCAAAAATAAAGGTAGAGATAATGATATTAAAGATGGTAAATTTTATCCCAAAAATACCCATGATGCCCAGTGTCCAAATCCATGATAATGCCATCGGGATAAAAGTAAGTAAAGCCAGTTCTATCCGGCCAAACGAAAGTAAAAGGATTACAAAAACAACGGCAAGAGATAGTTTTACCAATGTATTAAAATCATCTTTCAACACCCGGATTAGGTTATCGGTCATGAATTTTTTATCAAAAACAATGGTTTCTTTATTTTTGGCAAAAGATTCGTAAATCGTCGGTTTGTTTTTTTCGTCGGCTTTTAAAATACTCACAATGGTTGTCATGTCATCCCTTTCGGTGATGTATTCGTCTAAAAATAGTTCCCGCAATGCTGCCCATTCAGTTTGCTTCACCGGCCTAAATTCTTTGTTTAGAAGATTTAAAAATGAAGCAAACGAT
Source organism: uncultured Bacteroidales bacterium (assembly GCA_964635605.1). GTDB lineage: Bacteria > Bacteroidota > Bacteroidia > Bacteroidales > UBA12077 > UBA12077. The sequence goes on from CAZWPU010000052.1 coordinate 8,480, forward strand.
TCCGGCTTAAATTTATATTGGCTCCCTGCTTTGCGTAGGTTTTCTTGTAGCAGTTCTCTTTTTTCTGGTGTCCAGAATTTTTTCCAGCGTTCGATTCTCACTTTTTGAAGCGAGTCGGAGAGCAGTAATTTACTTACCGAAGTATACTGTGATATCAATCCCTGATGTTGTAATTGTTCTAACCTGGGAATGGATTTTTCGTTGTTTTGTAAGGCATCCTGCAGATTGTCGCCTGTGCTAATTACATAAACCGATTTTTCGGTAACATTGGCAATTTTATTCAGGTCGGCTTCGGCTTTTCTCAGTTCATCAGATAGGTAATTCATGGTATCCATATCGCCTTCGAACGATGTTTTTCCCGACCAGAAAAAAGCTATAATTGTAAATACAACAATGGCAATAATTAAGAATTTATTTTTTTCGTATGGATATGCAGTGATTTTTTCTATCCATGATTTTTGTTCTTTTTGTAATGCTTTTTTGTAGTCTTTGGATTTTAAAAAATGTGGTAAAACGATAAGCGAAAACAGTGCAGCAACGCTAACACTGATGGCAGCAAATAAGCCTAAATCCTGTAAAGCCCGGGAGCTTACAAATAATAAACAAAGAAAGGCAGAAGCGGTAGTTAAACAGCTCATTAAAACCGGAGTGGCAATATCTTTCATTACTTGTTTAACATTGCCTACGCTGCGGAAATGTGTAAATAAGTGCAGGGCATAATCGACGGTAATGCCCAGTAGTACAGAACCTATACCGAGCGAAATAGCGGATATTTTTCCTTTTATCAGAAATAGGACAGCCAACGCCATGCTTCCGCCAAAAAGTGCGGGTAAAAACAGGATTAAGAAAATGCTTTTTTTTCGGAAAAAGATACTCATAAATACCAGCAGCACAATAATAGCAAGGGTAATGGTTATCGAAATATCTTTTTTAATCCGTTGTGCATTTCCAACGGCTACCGCTGCAGCACCATAATATTGGGCCTGAATTTGGTGGTTGTAGGATTGTTCAAGGCTGTCAATTGCCTGACTAAGAACCTGTATCAGTTGACTGTTTTTTTGTGTTTCTCCCGACGGGTATGCTGAGGTGATAAATAAACTCAGATTTTTTTTGTCTTTGGTAAAAATACGGTTTTGATAAATCTCATAGTTGTCGCCAACCTGAAATGTTTTTAATTTATCAAGTACTATGGGCGTAAAATGGAGCGGGTCTTTGGTAATATATTTTTTCATCGCCATGCTGGCTGGCGATATCAGGGTTTTGAAATTGCCTTTAATGGCATTATTAATGTTTTGCGCATCCAATCGGTCATCAATTTTTTCGTAATCACTTTCATCCAAAAAGATGGGAAGGTTTTCGAAAAACAAATCATACAAATTAATCATTAACTTATCCGACACCTGGTAGTTGATATCTTTTATATATTCGGGCCGGTAGTTGATTAAGCTATCGTTTAGCTGGTCGGCAAAGCGGATTAATTCGTTTGGACGGGTAACAGAGCTATCCCGAAAGGAAATATTGATAATCAACTTATCCATGAAGTTGATTTTTTGCGAAACCTGGCTTACACGCTGAATTTTCTCATCCGAAGGCAGCATGCGGGTGATATCTTCTTCGAATTTTAATTGGGAAACCAGTGAAATAGCTAAACCAAAAATCACTATAATAAGAAGGGCAAAGGTGATTCTGTATTTTTTTGATGATTGATATATATTG
>CAZWPU010000053.1:0-2946 GCA_964635605.1 uncultured Bacteroidales bacterium
GACGGGTATTATGATAGTGCAGAAGGATTAACAAATAATCAATTAAAAGCAGCTTTGCATGACATTATTGATGATCATTTTGAATATCCGTATTCTGATAGTGGAACTGATACCTGGGACATTTTAAAACAGGCAGATAAAGATCCTGAGTATGCTGATAATGTAATTTTAATTTATACAGGAAGCTCGGTAAATGCGGAACAAGAATACAATAATGGAAATGGGTGGAACCGGGAACATGTATGGGCAAAATCACATGGAGATTTCGGTACTTCTCAAGGAGCAGGGACAGATGCTCATCACTTAAAGCCATCCAACATAGGTGTTAATGGAGATAGAGATAGTAAGGATTTTGATAATGGAGGTACACAACATTCAGTGGCAACGGAATGTTATTATACTTCAAACACATGGGAACCCCGCGATGCCGTTAAAGGCGATATAGCACGTATAATGTTTTATATGGCTGTGCGTTACGAAGGAGATGTTTCTGGTGAGCCAGACCTGGAGTTGGTTGATTATATTACTTATCCTACTTCAAATCCATTATTTGGGAAATTAAGTACTTTATTGGAGTGGCACACTCAAGACCCCGTAGATGATTTTGAACGAAACAGAAATAACGTAATTTATTCTTATCAAAATAACCGGAACCCATTTATTGATCATCCTGAATTTGTTGCACAAATTTGGGGTGGCGGAGAAAATGTTCCTCCGTCCATCACCAACATTACCATTTCTCCGCAAATTCCATCCTCTGCCGAAAGTGTTACGGTTTCGGCTACTATTACCGATCCTGATGGGACTATAACCACTACCCAGCTGAACTGGGGGTTAAATGCGGGCAGTTTATCCAATACCATCAATATGTCGAATTCAACCGGAGACAACTATGTTGCTGATGCACCTATTCCTGCTCATGCAGATGGAACAACTGTTTATTATACAATAGAAGCAGAAGATGATTCTGCTGCAATCAACACTTCCTCTATACAAAGTTATACGGTAAATGATGAAGGTGCTGTTGGTCTTCCTTTTGCGGAGGATTTTGAAACCGTAACCGAATATCAGCCGGTCGACATCAATGGCTGGACACAATACATTGAAGCCGGTACCGAAACCTGGGAAGGAAGAGAATATGATGGAAATCTGTATGCACAGTTTAGTGCTTATGATACTGGAGAGTCTACAAACATTGGTTGGTTAATTACCCCTGCGCTTGATCTAACCGGTTATTCCGAAGTAATTTTCTCGTTTAAAAGTAAGGATGGGTACAACAACGGAGATCCATTGGAAGTATTTATATCCACCGACTATACTGGGTCTGGAGATCCTAACGGATGCTCGTGGATTAAATTGAATCCGACTCTTTCAACCGGGAATTCCGAAGGTTATGCAACAAACTGGACTGCTTCGGGTGATCTTTACCTAAATGATTATACAGGAAATACAGTTTATATTGCTTTTAAATATACCGGTGGTGATCCTTCGTTAACAACCACCATGCAGATCGATGATGTGCTGGTAGAAGGGGATGCTACCACCAATGAAAAGCCTGTAATTTCTAATGTTTTTATAGAACCAGAAAATCCTACAGATGAAGATGATGTTATTATCTCCGCATCCGTTGATGATGAGGATGGAAATATTGAATCGGTTATTTTAAAATGGAAAAAAAACGAGGAAGCATATGTCGAGCAAGATATGAGCTTTACAGAAGGTAAATATTCAGGACAAATTGGAAAGCAACCAGCAGGAACGACGATTCACTTTATTATTCTGGCAAAAGATGATTTGGGGGCAGAAACAAGTTATGAAGACAGCTATGAAGTTTCAGAAGCAAACGCGATCGAAGGGGTAAAGATAAATCAAGCCAAAATATTTCCTAATCCCTCAACAGGAAGAATTAATATTGTTATTCCGGGATATGCCGGAAAGGTAGATTTTAAATTGTATGATGCCATTGGATCTTTAGTTTTTGTAGAAACCAAAGTAACCTTTAATCAAAAGGATATAATGTATTTGCAAGGAGTCGTTTCCGGAATCTATTTGCTGAAAATATCTGTCAACACAGGAGTAACTATTACGCGCCGATTGATTATACATTAATTATTAATCGATAAGATCTTTTTTAATGCTGCTTCTATAGAGCAGCATTTTTTGTTTGAATAAAATAAAAAGATATTTGGGATATTATGATTTATTGTTTATAATAAAAGAAAATTTTATTAAGCTTAAATTTATTATTTATATAGTGATTTTTAATTATCTATTATACATTTTTTTAAAACACATTAATTAAAAAAAGGTTGAGCTATGCATATCATTGATTTATCCATTTTTATATTGTATATGATTTTAATGTTGGGTGTTGGTTACTTTTTTCTTCGTCGGAATAAAAATCCTGATGATTATTTTGTGGGAGGAAGAAGCATGGGAAGTTTACATGTAGGCCTATCAGTAGTAGCTACGGATGTGGGTGGCGGTTTTTCCATTGGTTTAGGCGGACTGGGATTTGTAATGGGTTTATCGGGTTCGTGGATGCTGTTTACCGGATTAATTGGCGCCTGGATAAGTGCAGCTCTTCTAATACCCAAAGTGGCACAATTGATGAAAAAAATGGACTTATATACTTTTCCTCAAATATTCGGCAACTTTTATGGTAAGCGTGTTGCTTTGGTTGCCGGTATTATTTCGGCTATTGGATACATCGGCTTTACCAGTTCCCAGTTACTGGCCGGAGCAAAATTAGCCTCGGCTTCATTCGTTGGATTAGATATTAATATGGCTTTGATTATTATGGGGGCTATTGCGGTTATTTATACGGTTATGGGTGGATTAAAGGCAGTAATTTATACCGATACCATTCAGTGGATTATTCTGATGAGTGGATTAATTCTTATTGGCATTCCTTTGGGATATCAAGCCATTGGCGGAATGGAAGCC
>CAZWPU010000053.1:3046-4104 GCA_964635605.1 uncultured Bacteroidales bacterium
TTTAAAAAAAATAAAATTTATTCAAATATTTCGTCCTCTAATCCTGTATTAATTTCAACAGAATCAACGTTTAATTCAAGATTTTGCATTCCTGTTATCCGAATGAGTGTAGGATATTTTATGCCGTCAAAATCTTCATAATTTAAATAAAATTGTGTTTGTGTCATTTCTCCTTGAGGGGTGGTGACCTTTTGTTTGGTTTGAACCCTCAATCCGGACTCCACATCATAAAAGTCATATTTAACTTCTCCTGTTGGTGATTCAACTTTTATTTTGTAGGCACCTTTTTCGTTAACGCTTTCAATGGCGACTAATTCAAGTTTTATACCAAGCTCATCATATTTTAATTCAGGGTTTAGGGTCGATTCAATTTTTAGTTTTTCAAGGTTTTCTCCTTCAATTTTTTGTTCCCCCTGGAAACTTTTAACCACACCCTCTTTACCGTTAAATTTTTGTTCGGTCATAACATTGCCATTCATAGACATTTTCATGTTAAATTTATTGGGTGCTTTTTGGTAAGTAACCTGGTTAATTTGCATTCCATTCATTTCAGTGCTTGCATTGATGGTAATATCGTCCATCGATTGTAGTTTTTCTTTTCCTCCAATCGCTTCAATATATTTTTCTATAACTGTTTTTGCCGTCATCCCTTCAGGCAATGCCTTCGCTTTTTCTTCTTTCACCGGATTTCCATAAGCATCATAAACCTCAATTTTTCCATCAGCATCAAAGGGTTTTAATCGATCGTACAGTTTGTTTTTATCTCCAACCACTAAAATAACAGCATTATCAGGAGTGATATATTTTTTTGCCATTTGCTGTATTTCATTTATTGTAACAGCATTTAATTTTTCTAGATATGTTGCATAATAATCTTCTGGCAGGTTATATCTTTGAGTATTAAAAGCAAAACGGGCAATGGTTTGAGGTCTTTCTAACGACAAAGCAAAAGATCCGGTGGATACATTTTTCGACAACTGTATTTCATTTTCGCTGACTTTCTCATTCCTAATTCTGTTCATTTCATAAAGAAATTGTGTAATAGCACTATCCGTTAC
>CAZWPU010000053.1:4204-9964 GCA_964635605.1 uncultured Bacteroidales bacterium
TTATTTACTATTGCAACGCGAGTTCCAATATTTTTGTTAGGAAATTGATAAGCATGTTCAGGAACCTTTCCTTTTTCCCATTTTCCAAAATATTTTTCAGTAAGGGTTTTAGATTCTTTTTCGGTAATATCACCAACAATAACTAAATATGCTTTATTCGGTTTATAATTATTATTATAATATTCCAAACATTTTTCTTGGGTAATATTGTTAATGGTTTCTTCGGTACGAATTTCACCATAAGGAAGATTGGGGTAACGCAACTTTTGAGCTACACGGTTTGCTATGGCTCCCGGATTTGTTTCAGAAGATTTTAATCCTGAAATCGCTTGTTTTTTATTTTTTTCTAATTCGGACTCAGGAAAAACAGGATTTAACAATACATCAGACATTAATTCAACCAACTCTTCAGTGTGTTTTTTTAATGTACGGGCAAATATCCCATTAGAATAAGTGTTTAATGTAGCACCAATAAAATCAACTTTCTCATCAATTTCTGGTTTGGTTTTTGATTTTGTTCCTGCGCGCAATAAATTTCCTGTGGTACTAACATAACCAACGGCATCTTTTTCCATTACAGGATCCACATCAAGGGTAAGCTGAAATGAAACCACCGGAACTTTATGATTTTCTACGACAATTACTTTTAAGCCATTATTTAAAGTAAAGGTTTTGTGTTCTCCGATTTTTATTTCCGGAGCGGGTCCGGGTTCGGGCCTAACACTTCGGTCAAGCTGTGCTTTTACTGGTGCAATAAATAATATTGCAATAAAAAGGAATGATATGGTTTGTTTAAAATTTTTCATGATTTAAAATTTTTAATTTTAGTTAAATAATGTTTTTAATTTTTCTGAGGTAAGTAATACAGAACCACCCTGTTATCATCTCTAAAATATTTGTTGGCTACCCTTTTAATATCTTTTTTGGTAACAGCCATATATTTATCTATTTCTGTATTGATCAGATTTGTGTTTTTGAAAAAAGTGTAGTTAATGGCTAAGTTATAGGCTCTATTGGCTAGAGTTGTATTACTGCTAACAATTTGACTTTCTATTTGGTTTTTTAATTTTTCCAATTCTTTATCTGAAATCAGTTCATTTCTAACCTTTTTAATCTCTTTATTCATTGCTTCTTCCAGTTCTGCAGGGTCAACATTTATGTTGGGAATAGAGTAAGTTAAAGCAAGCCCTGGATCTTCAAAAGGTAAAGGGAATGATGCAGCAAATAAAGCCAGCTGTTTTTGATCCACCAGCGTTTTATAAAGTCTGGAGCTTTCACCGCTAGATAATAATGTAGACAGCATATTTACCGCATAATAATCAACGCTACCCATTGCTGGAAGGTGATAAGCCTGAATAACAGCCGGAAGTTGTATATTATCATACACCGTATCTCTAATTTCTTTATGCTTGACAGGTTCTGTAATTTTAGGTCTGTAGATCTCATTTTCTCTTTTGGGAATTCCGGCATAATATTTTTCAACCAGTTTTTTGGTTTCGTCAATGTCAATATCTCCGGTAATTGTTAATACAGCATTGTTAGGGACATAAAACATATCATAAAATTCCTGGAACTCTTCATCTTTGGCAGCACGGATATGCTCCGGATCACCGATGGTTGCCCATTGATATGGGTGTTTTTTATAGGCTCTTTTGCAGGTTTCGATTAAAATAGTTCCGTAAGGTTGATTTTCATATCGTTGTTTGTATTCCTCAATAACGACATTTTTTTGTGTTGCAATACCTATCGAATCAACTTTGGCATGAAGCATTCGTTCGGCTTCGAGCCAAAGTCCTAACTCAAGCTGGTTTGACGGAAGCAGTTCATAATAATATGTTCGGTCGTTCGTAGTATTTGCATTGAGTAACCCTCCCGCTTTTTCTACAATTTCTGAATATTCTCCCCGAGCAATATTTTTTGTTCCCTCAAACATCAGGTGTTCAAAAAAATGAGCAAATCCCGTTCTGCTAGGTTTTTCATTTTTTGAACCTACATGATAGGTTACGGTTACAGCTACTATGGGTGTACTTTTATCTTGATGTAAAATTACATGTAATCCATTATCAAGGTCGTACTCTTCAAATTCAATTTGGTTTGTTTGGGCATAAATACTTAAGGTTATTACCACCAAAACCATTGTTGCGATTAAATGTTTAATTTTCATAATTTAAATGTTAAAGATTTGTTTAAATGGTTAATATTATTCATTATTTTGATTTTCTTTATTTTCCTCAGGAATATGATCTAAAATATCTCCTGGTTTGCAATCCAGCACTTTACAAATGGCTTCTAAAGTCGAGAATCTGATGGCTTTTGCTTTTCCGCTTTTTAAAATGGATAAATTGGCAATCGTAATATGTACCTTTCCTGAAAGCTCGGTTAACGTTATGTTGCGTTTGGCGAGCATATGATCCAGGTTCGTTATGATGGGCATCTTTAGTTCTTTTTAAATCGTTAATTCTTGTTCTTTTTTAATTTCTAATCCTATGCGGTAAATTTCTGCAACGACCAATACAATTAATGCCCAAAATAAATCTATGGAGGCATCAAAATTTAACCGGATATTAAAAGATTGGTTAAAAACGAATATTTTATTTAGCCAGAGAAACTTTATAAAAAGAGGATAGCTTATTTTCAGAAGACCAGAAACAAAAATAGCTATGGCAATTTTGCGAATACGCCAAATATTTTTGGGATGAAAAGGATTTTCATTTTTTAACGAAATACGCATTGAACGAAATATTTTCCACAATAAAAAGATAATATAAAATGCTATGAATAAAATAAAAATAAAATATAAGTAATTAATTACTCCTGCCATGCCATATTGGTTATCTACATTAAATGAAAAATATGCTTCATCGATAAAAATATTGTATGAAGAGCCATCCTTAACTTCTAGCTTGGCTTCTTCGTTAATTTCAATGGGAACATCAATAACCGGAGAAAAAGGTTCAAAGTCTGGTTTAAAAAGCGTAAGGAAGAAAAGGAATACCGAAAGAATGATTGACAATACGCCAATTCCTAAAAATGCTGATAATAAAGCATATATGAACTCAATAATTTTTTTATTTTTTACTTTTTTATTTTTTGTCATAACCTATAAAATTATTGAATAAGCAAAGTAAAAGATTTTTATTGAAAAACAATAAAAAATATCTGTTGTAGAATAAAAATATCCTATTAAAATGATTTAAAATAAACCCAACTATTCAATAAAATTAAAAAAATTTTGCAAATCAGTTAAGTTTTATTTAACTTTTCCCATCAATTATAAATTTTAAACTCCGTTGTGTATAAACCGTTACAATTATGGAAAAAGACACTTTGCTGGTTCCTTGGGATTTTACAGAAGTTGCTGAAAATGCGTTACAACATGCTGTAAAAATTTCGAAGCACATTAACAATCGAATTAAATTAATCCATGTAGTAAAATCTATGAAAAAAGGAGAAGAAGCACTCAATGAGCTGAATAAAGACATTGATCGCTTAAAAGAAAAATATGATGTTCCTCTTGAACCTTTAGTTTTAGAAGGAAGTTTGTTTCATATTATTTCTGATTATGCTTCTGAAAATAATGTAAGCATGGTTGTTATGGGTACTCATGGGATTAAGGGTATGCAAAAATTTACAGGTAGTTATGCTTTAAAAGTTATTGTTGGTTCTAAAACTCCTTTTATTGTGGTCCAAGGGCCACCTTCTAAAACAGAGATTTTTAAAGATGTTGTATTCCCGCTTGATTATCGTTCAGAAGCAAAACAAAAATTGCAATGGGCATTGTTTTTGGTCAAGTATTTCGAGGTTAAAATCAATATTATTGTGCCAACCATTAAAGACAAATCTTTAAATTCAAAATTATTGGCCAATGTTCATTTTGCTGAGAAAATTTTAGATAAATACGATTGTAATTACGAGCTGCAAAAAATTGAAGGAAGCAATTCTGCTGAAGAGTCTATTGCTTTTGCTCAAAAAGTAGATGCTGATATGATTTTAATTATGACTACCAAAGGCATTGGTTTAACCGATTATGTACTAGGGGCCCAGGAACAATACATTATTGCCAATTCGGCAAAAATTCCGGTAATGGTAGTTAATTCCAGAACCGACCTTAGTCGTTATGGGAGCTTTAGTGCAACTGGTGGATAGAAAATATTTTATTTAAGGAGAAGAAAAGCAGGGTTTTACAAACCTTGCTTTTTTGCATTTATTTCACCAAAAAAATATATTTTTGCCACTCATTTTAAAAAGATATAATCATGTCGTTTTTAACCAAAGAGAAGTTTTTATCGAAAGAATGGTTTTATAGCTATTCTTTAATAGCTATTGGATCTTTTATTCTTGCTGCTGGATTTGTCTATTTTATCGACCCCCATAAAATTGTTCCCGGAGGAGTTTATGGGATTGGTATTGTTGTTAAAAATCTTACCAGCGAAATAATGGGGAATGGAATTAAAATACCACTTATTAAAGAACCCATTTTTAGCGATGGATTGGGAATTGGTTTTGTTGGTTTAATGTTGAATATCCCGCTAACTATTTTAGGCATTAAGATATTAGGGCCCAGGTTTGGTGTGAAAACCGTAGTTGGTTTTGTGCTTTCCTCTTTCTTTATTGATTTTTTAGATGAAGCATTTGATGGAGCTCTGGTTGATGAAGTATTGTTGTCTTGTATTTTTGGAGGGGTATTGATTGGATTTGGTTTAGGTCTTATATTTAAATCTAAAGCTACCTCCGGCGGGTCCGATATTATTGCTATGATTGCTGCAAAACATACACGAATGTCTTTGGGTATCCTCATGATAATTGTTGACTCAGTTATTGTGCTTTTTGGACTGGTTGTTTTTAAGGAATGGGAAATACCACTTTATTCGTGGATTGTAATTTATGTTACCGGAAAGGTAATTGATGCTACTTTACAGGGAGTTAGTTATGACAAAGCACTATTTATTATTTCGGAAAAATACGAAGAAATAAGGGATAAAATTATTAATGATCTTAATCGGGGAGGAACATTAATTAATGGGGTTGGTATGTTTAAAGGATTGGAGAAAAAGATTGTTTTTACCAACGTTAACCGTAGAGAACTAGCTATCCTTCAGGATTTTATAAAAGATATTGATCCCTCAGCATTTATGACAGTAATCGAAGCAAACGAAGTTATTGGAAATGGATTTAAGCCCATTAAAGAAGTTTAACCACAATAAAGCCGGCTTTTTCGCCGGCTTTTTTATGCAGCACTATTTTATATGGCTAAGATTTATAAAGTCGATATAATTGGAATGATGATCACCAAAAATTTCTATCGATTCGCCAATAATTTTGTAGGTACTTTTTTCACCGGCAATCTTACTAAATAAAATTTGATATTCGTTACCCTTATCATCTTTCATAATGATGTGCGATAAATTATCATGAATATCGGCTGCAAGTTTCTCGTGGCATATAGGGCAATAAAAATCATATTTTTCACCTTCACGAATTTTGAAATTTTTATTTTGGGTTACAGTATAATTACCGAGTTCCGGATTCATTAAAACTAATCCTGAATCATTATGGCTTGTTTCGGCAGATAGTATGATGTATTCTCCTACATTTAAGTAGCCTTGACAATGGGGACAAATAAAATCATTTTTCATGGAAACACCTCCTGGTTATTTTTGGGTTAATGGTTTAAATATCATTAATTATATATACGCATTTGGGTAAATATAGTTTTATATTTCTCTAATAATTAAGGAAGTAATTTGTTTTTGTCAAAAA
>CAZWPU010000054.1:0-5575 GCA_964635605.1 uncultured Bacteroidales bacterium
GCTTTTTATGCAGCCTGGAAAAATAATTGCACCGTAATCCCCGTAGATTTTTTAGCATCCGCTGATGATGTTACCTATATTTTGAACGATTGCAAACCCGATTTACTTTTTGTTAGTAATCATACTGTTTCCAAGTTCGACACGATTAATAAAGAGCTTGAAAATCCTCCAAAGATTGCAAATTTAGATGACCAAAAATCTGAGGTAGCCATTCACCAAAATCAAAAGGTAGAATGGGAGGCCCCTCCCGATATCGAAAAAACAGCTGTAATCATTTACACATCAGGAACTACAGGAAATCCAAAGGGTGTAATGTTAAGTTACAAAAATTTATTATCGAATGTTGAAGGAGTTTCCAAAAAAGTAAAAATATACACCCAGGATCGCCAGGTTTTAATGTTGCTCCCTTTACACCATATTTTTCCATTAACAGGTTCAATGATTGCCCCATTAAATGTTGGTGGCACATCAGTTATGTCTCCCTCCATGCAATCGTCAGATATTCTGGAAACGCTGAAAAATAATAAAGTAAATATTATGATTGGTGTTCCTCGTTTATACGATTTGCTTTACAAAAGCTTAAAATCTAAAGTTTTTGCTTCATTTATTGGTCGATCATTTTATAGCATAATAAAAACATTACGAAGCAAGAAACTGGCAAAAATAATTTTTAAGAAAGTACATAAAGGTTTTGGTGGATATCTTGAATATCTCGTTTCAGGTGGAGCAGCTTTAGATAAAGAAATTGGAACTTTTTTCCAAACGCTTGGATTTGATGTATTAGAAGGTTATGGAATGACTGAAGCAGCTCCAATGATTACTTTTACCCGTCCGGGAAAAACAATTATCGGTTCGCCCGGACAGGCATTACCCGGGTTGAAAATGGAACTCCGTGATGGTGAAATTGTGGCCAAAGGAGATAATATCATGAAGGGCTATTATAACAAACCGGAAGAAACCAATGATGTTTTAAAAGATGGATGGTTATATACCGGCGACTTAGGGCGAATTGACAAAAACGGATATCTTTTTATTACCGGACGGAAAAAAGAGATTATTGTACTACAAAACGGAAAAAATATTAATCCGACTGAACTGGAAACAAAATTGGAAAGTTATGAATGTGTAGAAGAAGCTGCTGTATTTCAAAAAAATGATAAGTTACATGCACTTATTGTCCCCGATTATGACCAACTGGCTCTACTTAAGGCGAATGACCCTGAAAAATATTTTAAGAAAGAACTTATACCAAACCTCAATAAACGCTTAACATCCTATAAGCGTATTATGAAAATTATGTTGATTAACGAGGAAATCCCAAGGACAAGATTAGGGAAAATTCAACGATTTAAACTGAATGATATTTTCGAACATCCAAAAACTCAACAAAAAGTAAGTGATAAACAAACAGAACCTGTTTCAGAAGAGTATCAGGTAATAAAAACTTACATTGAATCACAGGTGGATATGACTATATCACCCGAAGATCATTTAGAGTTTGACATTTCGATGGACTCATTAGAAAAAGTAACATTGATAGACTTTATTGAACGAACTTTTGGTGTTAAAATTGAAGAGGATAAGCTGATTAACTTCCCATCCATTAGTAATATGGTTGATTACGTTAAAGAGAATAAGTTATTTCAAAATTTTGAATTACCCAACTGGTCGGAAATATTAAAAGAAAAAATTCATTTTAAACTACCAAAATCATGGCCTACTCAATCGTTGATCATAAAATCAGCAAGATTTTTCTTTAAATTATATTTTAAGTTTAAAACAAAAGGTTTAGAGAACATTCCCGAGGGTGCAGCAATTCTTACCCCTAATCACCAAAGTTTTTTTGACGGATTATTTGTTACTGCCTGCTTAAAACGCAAAACGATAAAAGACACCTATTTTTATGCCAAACGAAAGCATGTGAATAACCGCTTTTTGAAATTTATGGCCCACAGAAATAATGTCATTATCATGGACATGAATCTGGATATCAAGGAATCAATCCAAAAAATGGCCGCTGTTTTAAAAAAGAATAAAAAAATCATCATTTTTCCCGAAGGGACAAGAACAATGAATGGTGAAATGGGAGAATTCAAAAAAACCTTTGCTATTCTAAGTAAAGAGTTAAATGTACCTATTGTGCCTGTTGTAATCAAAGGAGCTTATGATGTTTTACCTGCAGGTTCAAAGTTTCCCAAACCATTTCGGGAAATTGAAGTGGAATATTTAAAACCTGTTTATCCAAAAGGACGTGACTTTGACGTACTCACCCATGAAGTAAAAGAAACAATTCATGAACTGGTTTCATAACCTGAAATCATAAAATACTCATAAATACAATCAAAAGAGGCTTCTATGCAATAAAGCAAAAAAGCCTCTTTATTTATTTCACTTCATCATTTTTCACGATACAAACAACAAGCCGGTAACGCATTATACACTTCATCATCAGCTTTTACCTTTTCAGTATCATGCCCGGCCTTAGCAACGGCTTGATGAACATCATCTACTTTCACTTTACTGTCATCAAAGGTTATTTCAAGCATTTGGGTTTCTTTATCCCAATCGGCTTTTGCAACACCTTCGAGTCCGGAAGCTGCTTTTTCAATCCGGTTTTCGCACATTCCGCAATTTCCGTAGACTTTAAACTTTTCCGTTTTTACTTCCTGTGCACTTAAACTAAAACTTGTGATCAGGAATAATCCTGCAACTAAATTTAAAATTTTTGTTTTCATAACTTTTTGGTTTTTATTGATTATTATTATTCTGAATCTCTATATAAACAACATGCTGGCAATGCTTCATAAACATCATCCGGAGCCTTTTCCAGTTCGGTATCATGCCCGGCTTTAGCAATTTTCTTATGGATATCTGCCAGTTTTACTTTTGAATGATCAAATGTTACATGGAGCACTTTTGTCTCTTCACTCCATTCTGCTTCACTAACTCCCTGCAATGATAATGCAGCTTCTTCGATTCTGTCTTTACACATCCCACAATTACCTGATACTTCAAACATTTCATGCATTAAATCAGCACTCTGATCATCATGCTCAGAATGATCTTCGGTTGTTTCCATGTCGCCATTCCCGTCGTCCATACTGTGATCATGCCCTAAAGAAACTTTCTCTCCTTCGGGATTCATCATACTTGTCTTTCCTGCTAGTTGTGCCGAAGCATCAATCTTAAAGACACCGTTTACTGCAATCTCTTCACCTTCATTTAGTCCTTCATGTATAACATAGAAGTTACCGGCTTCAGGCCCTAAAACAACTTCACGGTACAAAAATGATGGTGTTTCTCTGTCAGGCACTTTTACGTAAACTACCGAACGTTTCCCGGTCCAAAGAACTGCCGATTTAGGGATAATCAGTGTATTTGTGTTTGCAGCAATTTCAGATTTCAGAATTCCTTTGGCAAACATCTCCGGTTTCAGTTCCTTTTTCGAATTTGGCACTTCAGCTCTCACTTGGGTAATTCTTGTTGCAGGGTCGATAAATGGGTCAATATAATTTACGGTACCTGAAAATTGTTTCCCCGGAACTGATCGCAATGTAAACTTAATTTTATCACCTGTTTTAATCCAGGGCAAATCACTCTCATAGGCTTCAAACATCACCCAAACCCGCGACAGGTCAATTACTTCAAAAAGAGTAGTCCCCTCGTTAACATAATCTCCCAGGGCAACATTTCTTTTCATCACTGTTCCGGTTATTGGCGATAAAATATCGAAATATATTTCAGGTTCGGCATTCTGTTCAATGTTATCTATTTGTTCGTTGGTTAAATCCCACAACCTTAGTTTTCCCCTGGCAGCTTTATAAAATGATGGATTACTGTCTTTATATTTCATGGCCTCCAACAATTCTTTTTGAGCAGTAATTAGCTCGGGCGAATAAATCGTTGCCAGCTTTTGTCCTTTTGTAACATGCTGGCCCGTAAAATTGATAAAGAGTTTTTCTATTCGTCCGTTAAAACGGGCCGTTAATTCGGCCTTATTTCGTTCATCGGCTTTTATCTTTCCCAGTAAATGAATCTCATTTACAGCATTTCTTTTTTCTACCCTAAAGGTTTGGATATTTGCCAAAGCAATAGCCGATTCCGTCATTTGAATTTCATCCGGATCTATATCTTCGTCATCAGATTCGACGCTGCTTACCGGAACCAGGTCCATGGCACAAATCGGACATTGACCTGGTTCATCCTGCCTAATTTGCGGATGCATTGAGCAAGTATAGGTTGTTTCTTCTCCAACATTTTCGGTATGTTCGTGGCTTTCTTCTGTTTCTTGTGACTTACGACCAAAAACGCCACCTAATAATAACCCAATTACCAGCATTGCTATCATTAGCAATATTTCTCTTTTGGTTATCTTTTTTAAAATTTTTAAGTTCATGATATATCAAGATTTTTATTTTCCAATTAAATAATTTATAAAAGCAATTGAAGCTTGCTTGTCACTTCGTGCTTTTTCAAGTTCTAACGAATAGCGTAATAATCGCTTTTCCATCCGCAAGATCTCTTCAAAGTCTTTTCCATGCGTTGAATACTCAGTTTCGAGCATCTGAATAGCTCTTTCTGCCAATATTTCTTGTTTTTTATACAAATCAATTCTTCTGTTGGCATCTTCATATTCCTTAAAAACTTTCTCAAAAATACTTTCAAGGCTGTTTATTTTAGCTAATTTTTTATTCTTAAATGCTTCCTGCATTAAAACCGCTTCTTTAGCCATAGCCGTATATTTCTTCCTATACAACGGAATAGTAATTCCAATTTTAGGAAAAAGAATTGCATCCTGCCCGTTTAATACGGGATCAACCATGTTATTATCGCTGGTGCCAATCATAATATAATCAACTCCAACAGAAATATTGGGCATACCGGTTTTTTTAGCTAATACTTCCTTACTTTCGTATGATTTTATTAAATAATCAAGGTTTTTTATTTGATGATTATTTTGTTGCAAACTATCTAAAAATGACTGTTTTGTATAGGTTAAATCATCATCCCATAATTCTTCAGGGATAACTACTTCCGAATATTTTTCGATATTGAGCAGTTTATTAAATTTTACAAGATTCACATCCCACTTATCTTTTAATAACGCAAGGCTATTTTCTAAATCAAGCAGCTCCATGTCTGCTCTTAATTGATCAACAGCAGATAGTGATCCTGATTCCACTTTAATTATGGCAATATCTCTGATTGTATTCAGCAATTTAATATTCGATGCTGTAATGCGTATAGCCTGTTTTATGAAATATAAATCATAATAGCTCGTTTTCACTTCAAAAAACAGGTTCGATTTTGCATCTTCAAAGTCTTCATACCTTGCTTTTGCATTTTTTACAGCCACATCTTCGCGGGCAGATAATGTACCAAACCAGGGAAACATCTGCTTAAGCGAAAAACTCGCTTGCTGCGGACCTAACCTGGTTTCTACAGGTTGAATAAAATAGGCAAAAGTCAGTTGCGGATCCGGTAGTGATTTAA
This sequence comes from uncultured Bacteroidales bacterium, assembly GCA_964635605.1. GTDB lineage: Bacteria > Bacteroidota > Bacteroidia > Bacteroidales > UBA12077 > UBA12077. The sequence continues at coordinate 5,494 of CAZWPU010000054.1, forward strand.
CTTGAGGCACTACTTCCAGAGCAGCTAAATACTCATTAAATTTTGCTTTTAGCTCAGGATTATTATCTGCTGATATTTCAAG
>CAZWPU010000054.1:5675-8573 GCA_964635605.1 uncultured Bacteroidales bacterium
TTTATTTTCCTGCCACATGCTGTAAAGTACAGGAACAACAAAAATTGTAAGAATAGCAATCAGCATTCCTCCCACAGCCGGGATAGCCATTGGAACCATAATATCAGATCCTTTACCGGTGGATGTTAATACAGGTAACAATGCAATAATTGTTGTTGCTGTGGTCATCATTGCCGGGCGTACTCTTTTTTCTCCGGCTTCGATAACATTTTTACGCACTTCAGATATTGAAGCGGGAGCTTTTTTATCAAATATCTGTTTTAAATAAGTACTTAAGAGCACTCCGTCATCAGTGGCAATTCCAAACAAGGCAATAAATCCGACCCAAACAGCCACACTTAAATTGATGGTTTTAATCTGGAACATATCCTGCATGTTAACCCCCAATAGTGAAAAGTCCATAAACCATGACTGCCCATATAACCACAGCATAATAAATCCACCAGAAAACGCTACAAATATTCCGGTAAAAATTAAGCTTGCTGCTATAGCTGATCGGAACTGGAAGTATAAAATCAAAAATATAATAATTAACGATACAGGAATAACGATTAATAACCTTTTGGTAGCCCGTATCTGATTTTCGTAATTTCCTGTAAAGACATAATTAATACCAGCCGGTATTTCAAAAGTACCGTCATCTATTTTATCATTAAAATATTTTTGAGCATTTTCTACCACATCTACTTCTGCATAACCGTCTTTTTTGTCAAAAATAACATACCCTACCAGGAATGTATTTTCACTTTTGATCATTTGCGGACCACGGGTATACTCAATGGTTGCCAACTCACCTAAAGGTATCTGCACTCCAGTTGGTGTTGGTATCAATATTTTCTTTAACTCGTCAGGATTATCGCGGTACTCTCTGGCATATCTGACACGAACAGGAAATCGCTCTCTGCCTTCCACGGTGTTGGTTAACACCATTCCACCAATTGCGCTGCTAATATGCGACTGAAAATCCTGAACTGATAAGCCATACCGGGAGAGGGCATTACGGTCGATGTTAATTTCTATATAAGGTTTACCAACAACCCTGTCGGCAAATACCGACATGGGTTTCACACCTTCTACATTTTTGAGATGATTTTCAAGCTCAAAACCAACATCTTCAATGGTCTGAAGATCAGGCCCAAAAACTTTAATCCCCATGGGAGCGCGCATACCTGTTTGCAACATTACCAAACGTGTTTGAATTGGCTGCAACTTAGGAGCTGATGTCAACCCCGGAATATTAGATTTCTGTACTATTTCATCCCAGATATCATCCGGTGTTTTTATATGGTCTCTCCATTGCCTGAAATATTTCCCATTTTTGTCGGGGATTAAACGACCCCTGCTTATTAATCTAAATTCTTCATTTTCAGGGTTGTATATTGTTCCGTCTTTAAGAACAAATGCACCGTCTTTATTCACTTCAAACCTTACCCTGTAACCACTCTCGTCCAGTATAAACTCCGGCTTATAATTAATAACATTTTCGTACATAGATACAGGTGCCGGGTCTAAAGCTGAATTTACACGCCCCCATTTACCAACAACATTTTCAACTTCCGGAATTGAATTAACTTTTTTATCCAGCAATCGTATCACATCCAAATTCTCTTCAATTCCCGAATGTGGCATGGTGGTAGGCATTAACAAGAATGAACCTTCGTCCAACGCAGGCATAAACTCTTTACCGATTCCGGGGAAAGTGTTGTTTATTGATTGCCAGGTATTTGATTCTTTAATTTTTTCGGGTGCAAACCCAAATACTTTGTCGAAACCCTGCCAGATAACAATCCCAAATAACACAACAAAAATAGGTAATCCTAAAAATGTCCATTTATTATGTAAAGCCCAGTTTAAAATATTAGTGTAATATCTAATCACTGTTAAGAGCAAACCCAATACCAGTGCAATAATTAAGATGATAAACAAAAAATTAACCAGTGTATTGTTTTGAACACCCAATGGCATCCATTCTACGGTAAGAAAATAGACAACCAGTAGTAAAGTTATTCCTACATTAATATAGTTTACAAGGTATTTTTTTGATTCAGGGAATTTGTACTTAAAAAAATTATTTACCCCATAGGCCATTAGAGCTATTGCAATAAATGGACGGCCAAAAAATATAAATGCAATACCCGATGCAAATAAAACAGCATTTAAAGCCTGACTTATTTTTTTTCTGTTTATTTTAATGGAAAAGATAAGATTTACCAAAGTAGGGATAATGATTAACCCGATAACCAAAGCCGATAACATGGCAAATGTTTTGGTAAATGCAAGTGGTCTGAATAATTTACCTTCGGCATTTTCCATAGCAAAAACAGGTAAAAAACTGACAATTGTAGTTATCAATGCTGTAATAACAGCCGGAGCAACTTCAATGGTTGCTTCATAAACAATTTTAAGCATCTGTTTTTTATCGGCATGCTTATTTTCCGGCAATTCGGTATGCCGGATAATATTTTCGGTAAAAACTACTCCCACATCTATCATAACTCCAATTGCGATTGCAATTCCGGATAATGCAACAATGTTGGCATCAACGCCGAACCGCCGCATGGCAATAAATGTCATTAGCACACCAATGGGCAAAATACTCGATATAATAATAGATGCCCGCAGGTTTAACACCAGGATGATAACAACAATAATACTAATCAAAATCTCAAGGGTTAATGCTTCTTCTAGCGTTCCCAGCGTTTCTTTAATTAACCCAGTACGGTCATAAAAAGGAACAATGGTAACTTTCGATACCGACCCGTCATCTAATGTTTTAGACGGTATACCGGGTGCTATTTCAGCAATCTTATCTTTAACATTGTTTATGGCTTCTAACGGATTTGCGCCGTAACGAGCTACCACAACTCCGCCAACAGCTTCAGCTCCGCCTTTATCGAG
>CAZWPU010000054.1:8673-9944 GCA_964635605.1 uncultured Bacteroidales bacterium
TTTCCAGATCTTCGAGACTTTTAATATAACCCAAAGCTCTAATCATATATTCGGCGCGGTTAATCTCAATTGTTCTGGCACCAATATCCAAATTACTTTTCTTTACGGCCTGCATTATATCAGCTATTGAAGTGTTATAAGCTTTCATAGCAACCGGGTCAATATCAATTTGATATTCCTTAACAAACCCTCCTATTGAAGCAACCTCGGCCACACCTTTGGCTGATGTTAATCCGTATTTAACGTAAAAATCCTGTATGGTTCTTAATTCATGAGGATCCCATCCTCCGTTGGGATTTCCGTTTTTATCCCTTCCTTCCAGTGTATACCAGTAAATTTGTCCCAGAGCAGTAGCATCCGGGCCTAATGAAGGGGTAACTTCATCGGGTAAAGTACCTGCCGGAAGTGAGTTCAGTTTTTCAAGGATACGTGTTCTGCTCCAGTAAAATTCAACATCCTCATCAAAAATGACATAAATACTGGATAACCCAAATATTGAGTTGCTTCGAATGGTTTTTACTCCAGGGATCCCTAATAATGCTGTTGTTAATGGATAAGAAATCTGGTCTTCCATATCCTGAGGCGAACGTCCCGGCCACTCCGTATATACAATTTGCTGGTTCTCTCCTATATCAGGGATTGCATCTACCGGAACCGGATCATTGGGTAAAAATCCTGTTTCCCATGAAAAAGGTGACGAAATTATTCCCCAGGAAATCAAAATGAGTAACACCAAGAAAGTTACCAGCCTATTCTCTAAAAAGAATTTTATTACTCTGTTTAACATATTAAAATAAATTTAGTATAGTAATTATTGGCTATATAAATGATGATATAGCCTACAATAATGTATGTCGGAATTTTTATTTAAATACTAAATTATTATCAACACAAGTATGATTGCAGAATAGATAACCTCCTGGTTAACAATTTTGGTGGAGGATACGCTGATGTATTCCTAAATAATGGATTATTTTCAATATGATTTTTTGAAGAAAGAGTAAGGCCTTCTGGAAATAACAGATCAATTTCATTTAAACTTTGAAATGAATAATTATATTCTGAAATAAAATCTTCGTCTATTTGAAAAAATTCCGTTTCGTTATGACAGCAACCTCCTGTCATGTCACAGCATGATTTAGCTTCCTGGTTTATTTTTATGGAAACCAGCTCGGTACCACAGTAATGTTTAGAAACGGCAAATCCGGTTACTGGTATCATCAATAACAAACTGATTAAAATATGTGTTAGTGATCTAAACATCTTTTATA
>CAZWPU010000055.1:0-9758 GCA_964635605.1 uncultured Bacteroidales bacterium
ACCACCTCAATTTTATCTTCTGAGTTTATGTATTTGGGTTTTTCTTTATAAAATAGTTGCAAGTCGGTTTTTTGAAGTAGATCAATAGCTTTTACTATTTTCTTTTCAATATACGGACGTATATATTTGTCGGCAAATGGTTTATCCAGCTTCTTTATAAATTCGACGGTAGTTTCTCCGCGTTTTTTGGAGAAAAGTTTATGAAGATTTTGGTCGCTATATTCATCTATGGCTTTCAAAATTCTTTTTTCAACCTCAGAGAAGCTATCTATGTATCTGCTTATATTAAGTTGAGAAATTTTGGATTCAATCTGATAAAATCCATGGTTAGGCCTGATCGTGACAATATAGGGAGCCAATATGATCCCTAATAGGGGATGCTCAACAATTCCGATTACCAATTCTTTTTTCATTGCAAATGCAGAAAATTAAATTTTTCAAAATTTATAAAATTATCAATTTCGAATGATTTAATATCTGTTTAGGTTGTTTTTTTGTCAACAAAAACAATATAACCACAGAGATCGGTCTAAAATGAAAAGAATAGAGTTTAGGAAAGCTGTTTATGTAGTTTCTTCTAATATTTCCATGAAATATATTTTTGATCATTTAGGCAATAAACAAAATCTTTAATTATTGACTTGTGAATTCAAGCAAATCATTTTTTACTTCATATTTTATTCTCCTTTAGCAAATCGAATTTCTTTATTTTCAATCATCTTTTGTAGTTCGGTAAGCAAGGCTTGTTCTTGTGAATCAATATGTCCGTCTTCAAATGATATTTCTAAAATTTCATCATATTCCTCCGGAGTAATGATGTGGTCTTCAATTGCTTTATTTACTAATTGACGTAGTCGTTTGTTATTTTCACTTATTACCATAGTTGTTAATTTTAATGCAATTTATAAAATAGATTAGAATAATTATAAATAACTTTGTAAAAAAAGAGCAATAATAAATGATTTTAATAAAAATATTAAACGGCATACAATATTTTTTGTTATTCATTTTTCAAAATTATATCTTGAAACATTATTTAGAACCTAAATTATACATTAAAGCTTCAAAAAGTTATGCGTGTTCAACGAATTTTACAACAAAAAGAAGGCACTGATGAGCTTTCTGTGGATTTATCACTACTCGATCCACTGTTAGAAAAATACAAAAATAAAAAAGGTAGTTTAATTCCGATTTTACAAGGGACACAAAACATTTATGGGTATTTGCCAAATGATACTTTTTTTAAAATAGCCGAAGTAACAGGCATTGAAATGAGTGAGATGTATGGCGTAGCTACATTTTATACGCAATTTAGGTTAAGTCCTGTAGGAAAACATATTATCAAAGTATGCCACGGTACTGCCTGTCATGTGCAGAATGCTACCGCAATTTCTGAAGCGTTAGAAGATGCATTAGGTATTAAAGACGGCGAAACTACCGACGACAATCTCTTCACTTTAGAATCTGTTGCTTGCCTTGGCTGTTGTTCTCTTGCTCCGGTTATGATGATTGGTGATGAAACTTTCGGAAAGCTTACCGGAAGCCAAGCGGTTAAAATTGTTAAAGAAATCAAAATTAAAGAAAGTAATTAATCCCGGCAGAAGGGAATAATTAAAATATTTTTATATGGAAAAAACGAAAGTTTTGGTAGGTTTAGCAAGCTGTGGAATTTCAGCAGGTGCTAATAAAGTTTATAATAAACTCATCGCTCTAAAGCAAGCTGATAAGCTTGATATAGAAATCACAAAAACCGGATGCATCGGAATGTGTTACCGTGAACCTCTGGTTGAAATAATAGATCAAAGCGGCTCTTATTTATATGGCGAGATTAATGAAGAAAAAGCGGTTGAAATATATGATAAACACCTTAAACAGGGAGAGCCTGTAAAGGATTATGTAGTCAAAAGCGATCTGTTTGAAACAAAAGATGATACATTTTGGGACGGTCAGGTAAAAATTGCACTTCGCCACTGCGGTGTAATTGATCCGGAAAAAATTCATGAATATGAATCCCATGATGGATATAAAGGAATAAAAAAAATTATTAAGGAAAATATCGACCAGGAACAGGTTATTCAAACGGTTTTAGATTCTGGGATACGTGGACGTGGAGGAGGAGGCTTTCCCACAGGGTTAAAGTGGAGATTTGCCTATAAAAATAAGTCGGATAAAAAATATATTATTTGTAATGCCGATGAGGGAGATCCTGGAGCTTTTATGGACAGGTCTTTGCTCGAAGGCGATCCCCATGCTGTGATTGAGGGGTTAATTATTGGCGCTTATGCTATTGGTGCGAGTGAAGGTGTTATCTATTGCCGTGCTGAGTATCCTTTAGCCATTAAAAGGCTTAATATTGCCCTCGATCAGGCTAGAAAAAAGGGATATCTTGGGAAAAATATCCTGGGGAGAAAACATTTTAATTTTGATTTGTATGTTAAAGAGGGTGCTGGTGCTTTTGTTTGTGGTGAAGAAACTGCACTAATTGCATCCGTAGAAGGACAACGAGGGATGCCCCGAAAACGTCCTCCATTTCCGGCCGAAGCTGGATTGTGGGGAAAACCATCAAACATTAATAATGTAGAGACATTTGCCAATATTCCATATATTATTTTAAACGGAGCGGAATCATTTTCTAAATATGGGACCGAAAAAAGTAAAGGAACAAAAGTTTTTGCTTTAACCGGAAAAATAAAACATGGCGGTGCCGTAGAAGTTCCTATGGGAATATCCATCCATGATATTATTTTTAAACTGGGTGGGGGAATTATCGATGACAAAAAATTTAAAGCCGTGCAATTAGGAGGCCCATCCGGAGGATGTATCCCCGAATATCTTGCAGATACCATTGTAGATTATGATTCGGTAAACGCCACTGGCGCAATTATGGGATCTGGAGGAATGGTTGTTATGGATGAAACAACCTGTATGGTTGATATGGCTAGATTTTTTCTTGATTTTACCCGAAAAGAATCGTGTGGTAAATGTACTTTCTGTCGGGTAGGAACCAAACGAATGCTTGAAATACTTACCCGGATAACTGAAGGAGAAGGAGAAGAAGGTGATATTGAGAAGCTGGAAGAACTGGCTTATCAGATTAAAGATAATTCGTTATGTGGTCTGGGACAAACAGCACCTAACCCTGTGCTTACTACCATTAAATATTTCCGCCATGAATATGAGGCGCATATTAAAGATAAAAAATGCCCTGCATTAAACTGTAAAAAATTACTTACCTACACCATTGATCCTGAGAAATGTACCGGTTGTACTGTTTGTGCTAAAAACTGCCCGGCAAATGCTATTGACGGTGAAAGAAAGCAAGTGCATTTTATCCGTCAGGATGCTTGTATAAAATGCGGTATGTGTTATACGAAATGTAAATTTGATGCCATTGTTTTATCCTAAAGTCAAACTTTTTAAATGACTGATAATCAATAAAAAGTTTAATGAATCATTAATCAATTAAGAAATGAAAAAAAGTAATCAACTCAATATAATCTTAAACGGAGAAAATGTAAAAGGGAATCCCGGTGAAACAATTCTTGAATTAGCAAAACGTCATGGGATTGAAATTCCTACGCTATGTAACGATCCCAGGTTAAAACCCTTCTCATCGTGTTTTGTTTGTGTGGTTGAAGTGGAGGGGATGAAAGGAATGCAACCTTCTTGTTCCACTAAAATACAGGAAGGGATGAAGATTGAAACCGAAAACGAAAAGGTAAAGAAAGCCCGTAAAACAGCATTAGATTTATTGGTGAGTAACCATTATGCCGATTGTGAGGCCCCTTGTAAGCAAACATGCCCGGCCGGGGTCGATGTGCAAGGATACATTTCGTTTATTGAAAAAGGGCTTTACAGTGAAGCCATTGGATTAATTAAACAAACTAATCCTTTGCCGGCTATTTGTGGACGGGTTTGTGTACGTCCGTGCGAACTGGCTTGCTGCAGAAACTATTTAGAAGAAGGTGCAGCTGTAGGTATTGATTATTTAAAACGTTTTGCAGCGGATAAAGATTTGCTTTCTGAAACCAGGTATGTACCAAAAATTGAACCTTCAACCGGCAAGAAAGTAGCTATTATTGGTGCTGGCCCGGGAGGATTATCTTCGGGATATTTTTTACAGCCAAAAGGGCACCAGTGTGATATTTTCGAAGCAAGTCCTAATCCCGGAGGATGGCTTCGTTATGGAATCCCTGAATATCGACTGCCAAATGATATTCTTGACCAGGAAGTAGCTGCTGTTACCGAGTTAGGAGTAAATATTTTTTATAATAAAAAATTAGGAGATAACTTAAGTTATAAAGAATTAAAAAAGAAATATGATTCGGTAATTTTAACCATTGGTTCACAACGAGGAACATTAATTGGTTGCGAAGGGGATGATGCTGAAAATGTGTTTTCAGGAATTGACTTTCTGCGCAATATGGAAATGACCGGGCAAAAATATGATTTTACTGGTAAAACAGTTGCTGTAGTCGGAGGTGGTAATACGGCTATGGATTGCTGCCGCACATCGGTGCGTTGTGGAGCAGAAAAGGTATATGTAATATACCGTAGAACCGAAAAAGAAATGCCTGCGAACCCTATAGAAATTCATGAATCGAAAATTGAAGGTGTTGAATATATGTTTTTAACCAATCCGGTTAAAATCAATAAAGATAAAGAGGGGAAATTAAAAACCATGACCTGTATAAAGATGGAGCTTGGTGAACCGGATTCGTCAGGGCGTAGGCGACCAATACCTATTGAAGGTTCTGAGTTTGAAATTGAGCTGGATTTTGCTTTGGCAGCCATTGGACAAAAAACAGAAGTAAGCTTTTTAAACGACATTAATAAATTTTCCGATAACGGAAAATTGGAAGTAAATCGTTGGGGCGATATTGCTACAGATGAAAATACTTTACAAACAGGAATACAATCTGTTTTTGCTGCCGGTGACGGAGTTACCGGTCCGGCAACAATTATCGAAGCTATAGCTCAGGCAAAAATTGCCAGCAGAAGCTGTCACCAGTATTTGTCGGGATTACCCATAGAGCCTGAACATAAAGAATTTATAAGCAGAAAGGATAATTTTAAGGAGTTATCGTCTGATGATTTTTTAGGCAGGTATCAAGAGCAAATGCGCGAAGAAATGCCTGTTTTAGCTGCTGATAAACGGAAAAATTTCGAAGAGGTTGAACTGGGGTATCAAGATAAAGAAGTAGCTGAACATGAAACTGCGCGTTGTATGGAGTGTGGCTGTACTGAAATTTTTACCTGCGATTTAAAAAAATATTGTACACAATATCATGCCGATCAAAAACGGTTTAAAGGAGATTTTCAAGAGTACCCTATAGATTTTTCTCATCCTTTTATTGAGATTGACAACAATAAATGTATTCTATGTGCCCGCTGTGTTCGTATTTGTAATGAGGTAGTGGGAGCTAATGCCCTGGGGCTTGTAAATCGAGGATTTGATACTTATGTGGCTCCAAGCATGGGAGGTTCGCTTACCGAAACAAACTGTGAATCGTGCGGATTATGTATCTCTACCTGCCCGACAGGAGCAATTACTGAAAATACTTCTTTTAAACCCGGGCCAGTTCAACTGGATACTGTAAATACGATATGTAATTATTGTTCAGTGGGTTGTGAGTTAGAATATCATCATAAATCAGCGTTTGTTTGGAAAGTTACAGGGAAAGAAGGGTTAATTAACAAAGATGGAAACATTTGTCGTTATCCAAAATTTGGATATACTATAATGAACGATTCGCAAAGAATTACCCAGCCTTTACTTAAAGTAGATGATGATTTTGAAGCTATCAGCTGGGAAAAAGCTTTTGAAGTAATTGCTGACGAAATTAAAGGAGCAGAACCTGATGAAAATGGTTTTTTTGCAGGGGCGAGATTAAGTAATGAAGAAATGTATTTAATTCAAAAATTGGCTCGTGTTGGCGCAAAAACAAATAATATTACCAGTTTCCATTATGTGGGACAGGGTAGAGGTTATGAATCTAATTATAAAGCAAATGTTCCGTTTGAGGATGTAAAAAAAGCCTCTAAAATTTATCTTTTGGGTGCTGAAATTAACAAAGACAATGCAGTAGTAGGATTTATGGTAAATAATGCTCGTGAGGTTGAAAATATTCCGGTTGAATTAATTACTAATATAAAAGAAAGTGCATTAGAACATAAAGTAGACCAAATATTTAAAATTAAATCTTATTATCATTTTATAAAGGCCATTAATTATTATTTAGTAGATAAAGGGTTGCAAAATTCATTGTTTATCAAAGACCGTTGTGAAGGGTTTGAGGATTATAAAACAGAACTATTAGCCGAAGATTATCAAAAGTTGATATCCGCATCGGGTATGTGTTGCCAGGAGCACCTGGAAGAGTTTGCCGAAAATTATAATAAAGAGATGAATGCAATTATTATATTTTCTGAAAAATATATTTCGGCAAACGTGAGTAAAGAATTATTTAATCTTGCCATGATTACCGGGAAATTGGGGAAAACAGCCAGCGGATTAATTTCTTTGAAAGAGAAGAATAATGCACAAGGTTTATTTGACATGGGTATATCATCGAAAAACGGAGTAGGTTACACCGACTTAACAGATAAAAAATTTGTTAAAAGATTGATAAAAAAGTGGAATATTAAAGAGTTTCCGGAAATTAATGATACTTGTACAAAAGAATTGTTAAACGAAGGATTGATAAAGAAATTTTACATTTTTGGCGAAGACCCAATTGGATGTGCTATTGATAAAGCAAAAATTCAAAAATGGTTTGCTGATGCTGAATTTATGATGGTACAAGATTATTTTATGACCGAAACAACCAAACAGGCTGATTTAATTTTGCCTGCTACATTCCCTGTAGAAACTTCTGGTAGTTTTACCAATGCTCAAAAAAATATCCAACAATTCGAAAAACAATTTAAAGGTAAAATAGAACAGGAAAATTATGCTCAGTTATTAGCTATTATCCGTAACTTTTCGAATAACGAAAATTTGAAAAACGTTGATGATATTCGAAAAGAAATATTTGAACTACTCCCCAAAAAGAACACATCCGGCCAATATGCTTTTAATTATACCAGGAAAGATAATTGGAACAAATTATTTAAACATGGATGCGATTTTGTTGTGAAAAAATTTGATGAGGATTTTGATAAAGCATTTAATCAATAAAACAAATAATCATGAAAGAATTTAAAACGATTGATGATATTTTGGATTTTGCAATAAATTCAGAACAAGAAGCGGTTGATTTTTATAATGAGCTGGCTAAAATTTCAAAAACCGAAGATATGCGAAATGTTTTTGTGCAATTTGCACAAGAAGAAATAGGACATAAAGCCCGGTTAACGAAAATAAAGAATGAAGGTTCTTATCAGACTGAACCAACACAAATCAATGACTTAAAAATTGCCGATTACATGGTTAGTGTAAAGCCAGCAGCGGATATGTCCTACAGCGAGGCACTTGTTTTAGCGATGAAAAAGGAAAAGGCAGCGTTTAAATTATATCATGAATTAAGTAAAAGAGCGAAAAACGAAGAAATGAAAAATGTATTCATCGCTCTAGCCCAGGAAGAATCGAAACATAAATTGCGATTTGAAATTGAATATGACGAATTTGTATTAAGAGAAAATTAAGATTTTTAAAAATGATAATGAGGGTGTCCAAAAAGAAAAAAGCAACGTCATTACGATGAGGAACAAAGAAGTAATCTTTTTATTCTCAGACCATTGAAATTTAATGATTAACTTCGTTGAGCTTGCACTTCGTGCTGCGGTTCCTTCACTTCGTTCGGAATGACTACTTTTTGGACGGCCTCATTTTTTTATTTCACCAGTTCATTTAATTTTGTGAAGATTTTACCATATCATACTTTAAACATAAAATTGTAACTTAGCCGTTTTAATTGTTATCTGAAAAATGATTATATTGATCAAAAAGGCAATTTTTAAGAGCAAAGCAGGTTTTTATATCTAGAACATAAAAATATTACCCGTGAGAAGATTATCTTTAGTATTATTGATTGTATTTATATTTCAAAGTGTTGCGTTTTCGCAAACCGATACGCTAACCATCAAAAAATCAGCTGATAAAGTAAAAATAGGCAGTCGTTTATATTATGTTCATATTGTTGCTCAAGGAGAAACTTTATACTCGTTGAGCAAGGCTTATAATATTTCACAAAAAGAAATTGCCAAAGAAAATCCGGAGATATTTTTGGGTTTACAAGTAGGGCAGGCCTTAAAAATACCTGTAGTTGATGAAAAATCTACATTAACAGGTGATCTCAAAGATGAATTTATTTATCACAAAGTAAAAAAGGGGCAGACATTATATTCCTTATCAAAGAAATATGACATTCCCCTGGATGATATTATTACCTGTAATCCCGATTCACGTTATGGCATTAATGTAGGACAAGTTTTAAAAATCCCCAAATCGCACCGGGTAGTAGAAACGATACAGCAATACCCGAAGAAAGAAGAACAAATAAAGGATACGCTGAAAGTCGAAGATAATTTTATTTATCATACCGTTGCCAAAAAAGAAACGTTTTTTTCGTTAACCCGAGAGTTTGATATTTCGCAAGATGAATTACTTAAACACAATCCGTTTTTAGCCGATGGATTAAAGGCCGGGCGAACAATAAAAATTCCCAGGAAACAAATTTATACATCATCTCGTTTATTGTTTGATTCCGGAGATGAAAAAGAAGATACATCCGGTTTATTTAAAAAAAGAACGACCATTGCTTATTCAGATTCTATACAACCTTTTCCTTGCGATACAATTAAACAAATTACCGACAAACCATTTAAGGTAGCTGTTTTATTACCTTTTTATTTGGATAAAAACGATGAAGAGTATTATATTGATTCGAGTGAAGTAGATGATTTTGGCGAAAAAATATATGAGAAAGTTTCTTATGACCCCTATTATATTTATCCTCGTTCGTTAAATTTTGTTGAGTTTTATGAAGGTTTTCTTTTAGCTGTTGATAGCTTAAAACAATTGGGGTTAAACCTTAATTTATATGTTTACGATACTGCTAATGATACTTCTCGAATAAAAGAGATTCTAAATTATCCCATGATGGAAAGTATGGATTTGATTATTGGTCCAATCTATAATCATGAAATAAAGTTGGTTTCCGAGTTCTCGAAAAAAAATCAAATAAAAATGGTATCCCCTTTATGGGATAATCTTCAGCTGGTTGATGAGAACCCTTATCTTTTTCAAATCACTCCATCATACAATGCCCAAATCGATAAATATGTTGAGTATATTTCTCAATTTAAAGATAAAAACCTTATTTTGGTACATGATGGAGATAGCCTGTATTACCCTAATATTCAGCTGGTAAAAGATAAGTTGTTTGCTCATTTTTCTGATTCTGTTTTAGCCAATATCCAGTTTAAAGAGGTAATCTTTAAAGATATTATCAATGTATTTGAACACGCTGCAAGCAAGGAAACTGAAAATGTTTTTATTGTTCCGTCGAATGATGAGGCTTTTGTTACCAATGTGGTAACTAAATTAAATACTTTATCAGCTTTTAATTATCCGGTAAAGGTTTGTGGTTTATCACGCTGGCAAAGATTTAGAAATATTGACACAGAATATTATTTTAACCTGAACTTATGCATAAGCACTCCATATTTTGTGGATTATAAGAAAGATAATGTTAAAAAATTTATTCTTAAATACCGGAAAACATTTAGAACAGAACCTCAACAATATGCCATAC
>CAZWPU010000056.1:0-3886 GCA_964635605.1 uncultured Bacteroidales bacterium
TTATCGACATAAAAAAAATATTAACGGACAATATCAAATTGCCTTATTAAATGGGAAAGATGAATATGAGGGGTTACGCAATGGATTGAATACTTCCATCCAAAAATCAGGATATCAGTTACAATTCAACGCTAGTTTGCTAAATACAGCAACAGATAATAAAGAAACAAAGTTTATTCGTTATATAACAGATATTTCAAAATCATTTCGTAGCGTAAAAATTGGCTTTGAAAACGAACTTGAGCATAATGAATGGATAAATATTGAAAATGACAGCTTATTAAATAACAGTTTTAACTTTTCGTCGTACCGATTTTATATTCAAAATTCTGACTCTACGGTTAATCAGTTCAATGCCGGCTATTTGTTAAGAAACGATTTATTGCCTAAAGATAATAAACTGAGTAAAGCAACACAATCGGAAGATTTTCAGTTCGGATTTGGATTGCTTAAAAATCCGGCAAGCATTTTAAAAACAAAAATTAACTACCGGAAATTAAAAATTTTAGATTCTACCTTAACAGATAATACCGAAGAAAATACGATGACAGGAAGAGTGAGTTATAACTTTCGATTATTTAAAGGAGCTGTTACCTCATCGTTATTTTACGAAGCAGGTTCGGGGCTGGAGCCCAAAAGAGAATTTTCGTACTTAAAAGTTGCCGCAGGACAGGGAACATACACCTGGACCGATTATAATAATAATTCTATTGCAGAGCAAGATGAATTTGAGGTAGCGAAATTTCAGGATGAGGCCAACTATATTCGGGTTTATTCGCCCGGGAATGAGTATATTAAAACATACCAAAATGAATATAGCCAGGTTTTACATATGAGGCCTGAAGTTATTTGGAAAGATAAAAAAGGGCTTCGTAAAATATTATCCAGATTTTCGAATAGCATGGCGGTACTTATAAACCAAAAATCTACCAATACCGATTTAAGCCAAAGTTTAAATCCTTTTGATTTTTATGATAATGATTCATCCCTGGTGCATTTAAACCAGAACTTTAGAAATACGCTTTCTTTCAACCGGACAAACCACAAATTTGGAATAGACTATATTTACCAACAAAATCATAATAAGAATTTACTTACCAACGGATTTGATGAGCGGATAAGATCTCAAAACGGTGTTAGGATTCGTTGGAATTTTATTTCAGATTTTACTTTACAAAATGATTTTGATATAGGAACAAAAGAATATCTTTCGGAGTTTTTTAGTGCCAAAAATTATCATTTGAATATCGTGAGCAATGAATTAAAAATTCAGTATCAACCTGGTTTTCAAACTAAAATTGAGATTAATTACCGTTATAGCGGTAAAGAGAATAAACAAGCTACAGAAAAAAGTTTATCGCATTCGGTGGGAGCAGAAATCAATTATACATTTACTCAAAAAGGAAATATAATGGTGCAGGGTAAATATATTAGTAATGATTATAATGCAAACAGTAATACATCGTTGGCTTATGAAATGCTTGATGGCCTAAAACCTGGAAATAATGCTACATGGAATGTAGCCATTCAGCGGAAACTTGCCGGATATCTGGAATTAAATCTAATGTATACCGGCCGTATATCTGAAAAGATAGATGCAATACATACGGGAAGTATTCAGTTAAGAGCGTTTTTTTAAAATGCAGCCATTAATAAATCGATATCTTTGGATGGTATTCCATAATAATTGCCAATACGCGAGCTGGTTAATATGCCGTTATAAACATAAACGCCATGTCTTAATCCCATATCGTCTTTCATTTTTTTCTTAATACCACCGGCTTCGGCAATACTAAGGAGTAATGGGTTAAATACATTGCTTAAAGCAATGGATGCGGTTCTTGCTACACGCGAAGCAATATTGGGGACACAATAATGGATAACACCGTGTTTTGTATACACCGGATTGGAATGAATCATACATTCTGATGTTTCAATGCATCCTCCCTGGTCGATACTTAAATCAATAATGATAGCCCCTTTTTTCATATTTTTTACCATTTGCTCACTAACGAGATGCTGTGGCCCATTTTCGCCAAAATGGACGGCCCCAATAACCACATCGGCAGATTTTAAATGGTTTTCAATTACTTTAGGATGAAATACAGAAGTAAATAAACGTTGCGAAAGATTGGTTTGTAATCGTTTTAATTTGGTAATGGAATGGTCGAAAATTTTAATAAATGCACCGAGTCCAAGCGCAGCCCTGGCGGCATATTCGGCAGCCGTTCCTGCACCAATAATCAGTACCTCCGTAGATGTTATGCCGGTAACTCCACCAAGCAGTACTCCTTTACCTTCGTGTACATTACTTAAATATTCAGCGGCAATTAATATGGATGTAGTTCCTGCAATTTCACTCATCGAGCGTACAACGGGGTAACAATTGTCTTTATCTTTTAATCCTTCGAAAGAAATAGCCGTAACTTTCTTTTGCATTAATTTACGAATATACTCTTCGGATTGGGATAAAAAATGAAGCGAGGAGAAAAGAACCTGATTGGTTTTAAAAAGTTCTAATTCTTCAATAGTGGGTGGTGCTATTTTTAAAATGATGTCACATTGGTAAACATCCGATTTCTTATTCACTATTTGCCCTCCACATTCACTGTAGTCATTGTCGGCGTAGTTTGCAGCTGTACCCGCATCTTTTTCAATAATTACTTCGTGTCCATTGTTTACTAAAAGTTCAACTGCTTCGGGAGTTAACCCAACTCTACTTTCGTATTTTTTATTTTCTTTGGGGATGCCAATAACTAGTTTTTCTGTTTTTTTACCAATTTCAAGCATCTCTTCTTGTGGAAGAAAACTAGTACTTCCAAAAGAATATTTTTTTTCTCCTTTTTTATCCGACATAGTGCTCGTAAAATATAATTAAATGAAGAAGCCCAAAATAATATTTTTTTGGGGCTTTATCAAGTATTTTTGAAAGGTAAATTTTTTAGGATGTTTTCTTTTAGCGAATATTTATCGTTCGGATACCATCTTTATTTTCTATCATCTGAACAAAAACAACGTTCTCGGGCAGGATTTCGGCAATTTTTTCAGGCCATTCTATAAAACAGTAATTTCCCGAATAAAAATAATCCTCATAGCCAAAATCAAAGACCTCTTCAATTTTTTTTATTCTATAAAAATCAAAATGATAAATAATTTCTCCATTGCTGGTTTGGTATTCATTTATTAATGCAAAAGTCGGGCTTGTAACAATTTCCACAACATCCAACTCGTTGCATAATGCTTTAATAAAAGTTGTTTTTCCAACGCCCATAGGACCAAAAAAAGCAAACACTTTCTTATTTTGCATTAGCCGCAAAAATTTTTCAGCCACCACATTCAGGTCCGATAAAGATTTTAAAACTAATGAATCCATATATGCAAGGTAGTAAAAAATAATTAATTATTGGGAGATAATTTGACGAATGGAATAATCATCTCTTCCATGGAAACTCCTCCGTGCTGAAATGTATTTTTATAGTAATTAACGTAATAATTATAATTATTTGGATAAGCCAAAAAATCATTATTTAGCGCAAAAATATACGATGTACTTAGGTGTGATTTAGGTAAATGAATTTTTTCAGGATTTTTTATTCCATACACTTCTTTTGGGTTGTAATTCAGGCTTTTCCCATTTTTATAACGCAAATTAGTTGAGGTGTTTTTATCGCCGATTACTTTTACCGGATTATTAACTCTAATGGTCCCGTGGTCGGTGGTGATAAATATTTTCACTTTCTCTTTTTGTAACTCTTTGATTAAAGTAAATAAAGGCGAATGCTTAAACCACGACAGGGTTAAAGATCGGTAAGCGGGTTCGTCATTTGCCAGTTCACGTATCATTTCAATTTCTGTACGGGCATGCGAAAGCATGTCGATATAATTG
>CAZWPU010000056.1:3986-9736 GCA_964635605.1 uncultured Bacteroidales bacterium
GTGGCTGTGGGCAAAATACTACAATATACTTCTTCATTTTCAACGTTAAAATATTCGCTAATAAATGGCTGTATCAATTTCCACTGGTCGTATCGGAAGTTATCTATGATTAAAACAAAAACTTTTTCTCCTTTATCAATTACAGGAAAAATACGTTCTTTAAACAAGTTAGGAGAAAGGAGTGGTTTATCAACATCATTTTTGGAAAACCACGATTCATAATTCTTTTGGATAAATTTTCCAAACCCGTTGTTGGCTTCATTTTTTTGCATCTGGAATACTTCCTGCATTCCGGAATCTTTATTTTCTTCTAATTCAAGTTCCCAGTAGGTTAGTTTTTTAAATAAATCTGCCCAGTCGTCAAAGGTATTGGCTTCGGAAATTTTTATTCCGATTTTTCCGAAATCCGATTGATAAGATGAAAGCGCTTTTTCCGAAATCAGTCGTTTGGTATCAATATTTTTTTTAATACTTAATAAAATTTGTTTGGGATTTACTGGTTTTATTAAATAATCAGCAATTTTAGAGCCAATGGCTTCGTCCATTATATTTTCTTCTTCGCTTTTCGTAATCATAATAACCGGGATCTCGGGTTTCTCTTTTTTAATCATATTTAATGTTTGTAAGCCGCTTAATCCTGGCATATTTTCATCGAGAAAGATGAGGTCAAAAATTTCTTTTTTCACTAATTCAATAGCATCATCGCCATTACTTGCTGTAATCACATCAAATCCTTTTTCTTGAAGAAAAATAATATGTGGTTTTAACAAATCAATCTCATCATCGGTCCAAAGTATTTTTAACTGCTTCATTTGCAAAAAATATTTAATTGTAATTAAAATTACAAATAATTATAATGATTATAAAATGTGTTTTTTACTAATCGAGGTAATTGTTTCTAAAGAATATCAAATAATCTCCCACAGATTTCTCTTCAAGAAGTTTGTCAAGATTTTCTTGTGAGATTATAAAATATTGAAAATCTGCTGTTTCTATATCCTTAAAAATCGTTTTCTCCTCCATCTTGAACTGATTATAATATTCTTTAGCTTTTTGAGCATTTTTGAAATCTTTAACGGAAATAATTTCTATAAATTCGTTTAAACTTTTGTTTTCAATATCATAACTTTCCTGAATAAAGAAATCAAGGTTAAAGTTGATAAGGTTAAATTTTAGCTGATTGATATTTGCCGTTTTATTTATAGCTATTCCTAACAGATGTTTTGTTTCTGGTTTGTATTGGTATATTTTAGCAATTTTTTCAAGGGTTTTCTGGGTTATTTCATCTTTTTCTTTATCGGCCATATCATCCTCTTTTGTTATTTCGTCCATATCTTTAAATTGCTTAAGTTCGTTTTCGCGTATGGCCGCTAATAATTCTTCCGATGCATTAGCAACCGGATCTGCCGGGAATTTTTCAACGATTGCTTCCAACTCTTTTTTTATGGATGACACTCCATAAAGCTCTCCCATGGAAAGGGTCTTTAAAAAGCGGTATTTTGCAATATATTCTGTGTTTTGATATTTCTTCAGTGCTTCATCGCATCGTTGGATAACCTCTTTGTATTGTTGTTTTTTATGTAAATTTAGCGTGGTAGTATAAAAAGTTTTCTTTTCCTGTTCTTCTTTTTCAAATTGTTTAAAATAGTTTGGATCGAGGAGTACTTTTGCATATTTTGAATCCGGATAATTTCTAATGATCATATTTTTGTATATATCTGCCTGGCTTTGGTTGCTTTGTTGTTCGTAAACTTTATATAAGCTGTAATAGGCAGCAATTTTATAATCACTTTCGGGATAACGATCGATTAATTCTTTGTAAGTCTCAATGGCTAGTGGGTAGTCTTTTAAATCATTACGGTATACTTCGCCCACATTATATAATGCATTTTGAATTTTTTTATGCGAAACCTCCATGGCCGAATCGGTAAGTGGTAATTCAACCCGGTAATATTCTGGTTTATTTTCATCCAGTCCCTTTTTGGGATCAAGTATTTCATCACTTATTTCTGATTGGGATAATTGTTCAACGCCTAGTACTTGTTTGCTGGATCTTCGCCAGTTGTCTTCCAGTTTCCGATCACCCCATTTTCTCCTAAATTCAGGTTCTCCAAAGCTTTTGGCGGTTTGATTATAAAAATACCATTTCCCGCTTTGATCATTTAATGCAGAATTACGATTGCGATTGGTTGTATACATTCCCCGATTATCACCTTCTCTTTCTCTGCGTTGCTGTTCAGCTTCCTCTGTTTTCCGTTGTTGAATAAGTTGTTGAATGAACTTTTCCCGGTCATCTTCACTCATGGCAGCAACCCTTTGTAAGCTATCCTGGTGTTGTACTGTTTTTAAGTTTTTTACCAATTTAGATAAATAGGTGTTTTTTCTTGATAATTCTCTGTATCCGGGGAATTCAGGATCAAGCGATACCACTGCACTGTCAAAATACGCTTGTGATTCCATGTATTTATGCTGATCGAAAAAAATATTTGCCAGGGCCAGGTAAGTTAATCCTTTTTGGTTGGCATTACCCATACTGCTTTGCGCTGATAGTTGATAGTATTCTATTGCTTTTTGTACATTTTCCCGTTTTATTTCTAGCTCGCCCAAAGCATAATAGATCTGATCCTGGTATTCTTTATTCTTTTCATCTTTAAGCATCTTTAATAATTCTGCTTCAATCGTTTTGCTACTACGATTGCTTCCTGAAAAAAGAGCAGCCCTTTTAATTTTCGCATTAAAAGCCATTTCATAGGGCGGATTCATTTTTATCACTTTTTCGTATAATTTCGAGGCTTCATTTAATTGGTTGAATTCTTCTTTAATCTGCGCTTGAATAAATGTTAAGCGTAATTTTTCTTTTTTCTTTTTTGCCTGATTTAATGCTTCATCAACAAATGGCTCCGCTTGTTCAACCATGTTTTGCTTGAGATAGAAGTCTGCAGTCGTTAAATTACGCTCATACGTTAATTCCTCGGGATATTCAATATCGGTTAAGATTTGATCTAGATATTCTTTTGCTTCTCTAAAATCTTTTAATTCTACATTCGTTCTAATAAGCCAGTTATAAGCAAGATATTTTGCCTCTGGATCCTCATATTGATTAATAATATAATTAAAGGTTTGAATAGCACTTTGGTATTCCATTTGGTGAAAAAATGCTTTTCCCATTAACAGGTATGCATCATCTATAAAAATATTGTATTCGTTTTTATTGTAAAACTCCTTTTCTTTGGACGAGAGTATTCCTTTTCCCTGGTCAGGTTTAGTAGTTATGGAGTGCATTCTAATTGACTTACTTGACTTCTCAATGGTTCGGTCCATTTGAGGCTTTAATCCGGCAGCAATTTCTTCATCGCCATAAATAAATATGGGTAAAATCCTTGAATAATCATCTTGATAATTTTCTCTATATTTTTTTACCCCTTCTTTAAAACTTTCGCCACCATTAAAAAGAATGTTATATTTTGTGGTTAGTGCATGATAAAATCGGTTTAACCCTGTGTTTTTCTGTGTTGAACAACCCGACAGAAAGATTAAAATTAAAAAGCTAAATAAATATTTATTTTGTTTTATAGACACAAATTCAATGGATTATTATGGTTTGCTAAAATAACTCAAATTTTAAATAAATAGTATGTAAATCGATGAATTTACTTAATATTCTTTTCAATAAGGTTTGTAACCATATAACAGTTATTTTAATTTTGAAATCTGGTATAAAAGCACCTTTTGAATGAAATAATTTTTTTTATCAAATAAAAAATAAAGTAACAAATGTTTTTAATTATTTATTAATTATTTATAATATTGTAAATAATTAACCTTTAAGTTGAAATTATTAAATCGCTCTAATTTATAAAATTTATTAATCATATTCAGAACACCTAAATATAAGCTATTAACCAAAATTAATCCGATATGAAAAAAATTTACATTTTTTTTGTACTTATATTTTTTATAGGTACCCAATTGTTGTATAGTCAAACAAAAATTAATATAGAAAAGTCGAAAGATTTTTCGTTTGAACTTATACAAAATAAGGAAAAAGGATTTCTTGCTGAACAAAAAGTTGGAAATTTTGAAATTGTTTCTAAAGAAACAGAAAGAGGAATCTTTAGTGAGATTCATACTGCCCATTTAATGAAGGTTTTTACCGAAGGAGCACCGGAATTGCCGGTTGTTAGTAAGTTGATTGAAATTCCTTTGGGAGCTGAAGTAAATGTTAAGGTATTATCTTATGATATAGAAGAGATAGATTTAAATCAATTGGGGATTGAAACCCAAATTATTCCCGCCCAACCTTCCGAACCTAAGTGTGATGATGGAAAAGCACGAAAATTTTATTTTAATGAGAAAATTTATTCCACAGATGATTTTTATGGAGATGAATTAGTAAAAGTTGAGGAAAGCGGGATCATGAGATATGTGAGATTTGGACGTTTGCAAATATCACCTATGGAATATAATCCGCTAAAAAATAAACTGAGAATTTTCACCAATATTAAATTTGAAGTTGAATTTTCAGATATCGATTATGCCAAATCCAATGAGTTTAAAAGAAAATATGCTAATTCATATTTTCAAGGACTGGGAAAAGTTGCTATAAATCATATTCCTACTTCAGGGAAAGAATTAATTGATGATTCTCCAATTACATATGTTATTGTATCTGACCCAATGTTTGAAACTCAATTACAAGAATTTATTGAGTGGAAAAAGTTAAAAGGATTTCATGTCATTGAAGCTTATACTGACGATCCTTCTGTTGGTACAACCACTACATCAATTAAAACCTATTTGCAAGATCTTTACGAAAATCCAGCAGCAGGAGTTAATCCTCCCTCTTTTATTCTTTTTGTTGGCGATATTCAACAGATTCCTTCATTTTCAAGCACAGAAATAACAACCCATTACACAGATCTTCGCTATTGTGAATATACTAGCGATAATATTCCTGAAGTTTATTATGGTCGGTTTTCTGCTCAGAATACCACCCAATTACAACCACAGATTGATAAAACGTTGTTGTATGAAAAATATTTAATGGCTGATCCATCTTACTTAGAGGATGCCATGTTGGTTGCAGGGGTTGATGGAAGTTGGGCTCCCACTGCAGGGAATGGGGCTATTAATTATACTAATGGCTATTATGTAAATGAAGAACACGGAGTTAACCCGTTAACCTATTTGTATAATGATGAAGCGAATAGTACGGTAATGGCTTCGAATAATTCAGAAGCCTCTGCTTCTATTCTTAGTTACATGAATCAAGGACTTGGATTTGCCAATTATACAGCTCATTGTAGCTCATCTGGATGGGGAAATCCTAGCTTCTCTACCTCAAATGTCAATAGTCTTACCAACGTAGAAAAATATGGAATTTGGATTGGCAATTGTTGCCAATCGTTAATGTTTGGAGAAAATGACGAGTGTTTTGGCGAAGCCGGTTTACGAAAAGAGGATGGTGGTGCCATCGGTATTATTGGAGGTACACAAAGTACTTACTGGTATGAAGATTACTGGTGGGCCATTGGTTTAAAAGATGGCGAAATGGTTTCTGATCCTACCTACGAAGAAACCGGCCTTGGAGTTTATGATGCAGCATATCACGATAAAGCCAACGAAGTAAATGATCCAACCACCTGGTATATTGCCCAGGGACAATTTAATGTTGTAGGAAATTTAGCTGTTGAAGCTTCTACTTCAACACGGAAGCAATATTACTGGGAAATTTATCATTTAATGGGAGA
>CAZWPU010000057.1:0-6024 GCA_964635605.1 uncultured Bacteroidales bacterium
CAAATCCATCGCCACCTCTTCGGGTTTCATTGATAGTAAAGAAATCAACATATAATTTATTTTTATATCCCAAACGGTGAAATAAGCGTGTTCCAAGGGTAATATTATTTAATTCCGACAATTCGGAAAATCCATCGTCATTGGCATCAAAATGTTCTTTATCGCGATGAAACCCATAAAGGGTCATCCCTGTTTTTCCATCAGACGATACCAACGAGGTGTTTAAGTTTACGCTATAATCAAAAGCCGGTTTTCCCGAACCGTCCAATCCCACACCGGTATATCCGGATTGAGCGGATGCTTCGTACGAGTTATTCACCGGATCCTTTAATATTAAGTTGATGGTTCCGGCAATGGCATTACTGCCATATAAGGCAGATCCTCCTCCACGGACTACTTCAATCCTTTCAACTATGGATGAAGGAATAAGTTCTAACCCATAAACACCAGCTAATCCACTAAAAATTGGCCTGTTATTAATTAAAATTTGAGAATAGGGCCCTTCCATTCCATTCATTCTTACTTGGGTAAATCCACAATTCTGACAATTATTTTCCATTCTTAAACCAGGGCAAAAATTCAACCCATCGCTTAAAGTAATGGTTTGTGCAACATTAAAAATTTTAGGCGTTATCGTATTTACAATAACCGATGCATCTTTCCTGCGTTTTCCGTTCCGATCAGCGGTTACGACAACCTGCTCAAGGCCCAACACATCAGCCTGTAATATAAATTTTAATTCAATGGTATTCCCTTCGGTAAGCTCAACATCCTTTTCAACATCCTTGTATCCAATAGATGATGCTTTAACGGTATATTTACCGGTTGGCATGTTGATCAGTTGGAAATGGCCGGTTTCGTCGGTAGCAGTTCCAATGGTTGTATTTTTAAGAATAATCGTTGCAAATGGTATATGCTCACCATCCGTATCGACAACATGTCCTACAATATTCGCATCGGTTCGTTGAGCATAAGTAGATGATATGATTATGATATATATTCCTAAAGTTAGTATTGATTGAAAAAATGTTTTCATTATTCAGATGGTTGTTAATGTAATACAATTATTGGTTGTTTAATTTTTAGATATTTTAAATGATAAAGCAATTTTTTTGCTATCATACCCTCTTTTTTTATTCAATAAATTCTTTTTATTGATATAAAATAGAAAAAGAAGAAATTAAAACATAAAGAAATTGGAAGGTGGTGCTCTGTAATTAATTAAATTATTTAAAAAGGAAGTTTTATAATAACATTTTGGAATGTTATACTTTGTAATAAGAAAATATACTGGATTTAAATTATCCTGAATTTTATGAATATTTACAAAGAATTCAAGGGTTTGTATAATCTGTAACTCTAATTTATTATGCTGATGTTGGGTATTCGGTTTTTTATTTTCTCTGTTTTTATTAAACGGATGTGCATGAACAATAATTTTACCACAAGCTGTTCTATGCGTATGAAGGAAAAATGAAGCATTAAAAACAATACCTCCAATCATTCCCAAAAAGAGGAAGGAAATAATTAACCTTTTTATATATCTTATGCTTATTTTCATTATCTGCGACAAAAATAGGTTAAATCAAATGAACAGCCAATACCAATATTTGGGTATTTTTAGTTTTGTTTAACTCTTTTTATTATTCGTTATCATTAAACAAACTTACAAATTAACTAATCTTGTTTGACTTATCTATTTAAAAACAGTTAAAAAAGACGAAACAAAAAAGCTGATTCCCAAGCATTCGGGAATCAGCTAACTGAAATTTTATCATAAATAAAGACTATTGTAAATCTTTAATTACTTCAATCAATTCAGGAAGATCCATACCTAATTTTTTAAGCTGTTCAATTTTAGGTACGCCATTTTTATTCCAGCCACGACGCTCATAAACAGCATCAAGTAACTGTTCATATCTATCTTCTCTGTATTTACGGGTAATGGCCATTTTTTCTTCGGTGGTTTTTCCTTCAGGATCAACACCGATAATTTCTTTCATCTGTTTATCATAACGCTCGGCTCTTGATTCGTACTCCTCAACAGTAACCGGACCTGCGGCACGGTAAGGTTGAGCATCATGTTTACGTAATCCAAAACCTCTACGGATATTAAAGATACGCTGGAAATTATATACTCGTTCACTTTGACGAATCAACTCATCCTTATCGAAAGGTTTTCCTGTTACGCCTTTGTATATCGCTACATAGTTGTCAACGTGTTCAGGAATTTTATGAGGTTCATCCGCTTCGGCATTACTTTCAGGAACTACATCGTTCCAGCAAAGTTTACAAAGCCCCTGTAATCCAAACCAGGTTCTGAACATAGGCATATAATGAAGGGCTTCGGCTTTATCTTCGAACGTAGGAATCTGGTTGTTTACCATATCCATAAAAATAAGCCATGCTTCATCGTGCTGTGGACCTTTGTTGGTCATGGCATAACCACCTTGTTGTGCTAATGATTCTTTAGAAACATACTGTGAATATTCAAGCCCTTTATTTTCCATTCCTATGTCGTTAAGGAATTTCTCGTCGGCACCATATTCTTTCACAAATTTTTCTTTCATCTTACGAATACCCATACCAGCAACGACTCCAAATCCTTCGCCACGGGCTAATTGGTGCATTAACTCCATCGCGGCTTCGAAATTACCAAAGTTTAATTCTAATCCCCCGGTACGTTCTTTGTTAAGAATACCTTCCTCGTAACATTCCATAATAAATGCTACAAGCGTACCCCAAGTGATGGTACAAATACCATACGTATCACAATAAAAGTTTGCTTCAATAATTCCTTCTGGATCGAAAACACCAATATTAGAACCTAATCCGGCTGCGTTTTCGTATTCTGGCCCATCAACAATAACCTTTTGTCCTTTGTAAGGCCCTGTTTTTAATTCAAAGTCGTCAACCCCTTTTGAGCAACTCATTGCACATCCAATCCAGCACCCGTCAGGAATATTTTGGGTAAAATATTTATCACGGAAAACATTACTATGAATCTTCAATCCATCTTCAGAGCTTCCGTATTTAAAATTATGCGTTGGTAGCAAGTCGTAATCATTCATTACGTTAACAATGTTTGCCGTTCCTTTTCTACGCATTTGACATTGCTGATCGTCAAGTTCGCGCATTTCACGCTGAAATCTGCGGCCACGCTCTTTAATCTTCTCTAAGTCGGCAACATTATTTAGGTTTCCTTTAACCCCCTCGATTCTGGCCACAATGGCTTTGATATTTTTATCACGCATAACGGTACCTAACCCGCCACGTCCTGCTTGTTTTAGTCTTACCTTTTTACGTTTTTGATCATAAAAGGTAAAGTTAATCATTCCGATTAAGGAATGTTCTGCGCCAGCTCCTGTAGAAACGATTCCAATATTTTTATAATCTTTTTCATCCTCAGCAAAAGCTTCGGTTAACTCTTCGGCTAGTATATGTGAATCGGTTGAAAATCCTGGATCATCCAAAACCTCAACGGTACCTTTTGTTCCATCAATATATATGATAACATCTTTGTCGGCTTTTCCCTGAAGTTCTAAAGCGTCATATCCCGAAAATTTCAAGAAAGGTCCAAAGAATCCTCCCACGTTCGAATCCATTACCGAATCGGTTTGCGGTGAAATGGAAACTAAAAGCGATTTGCCGGCTCCTGAATACTGAGTAATTCCGCCAATCGGACCCGAACTAATGATAATCTCATTCTCAGGATCACTCCATTTAGTATCGGGTTTGGTTGCATCCCATAATAATCGTAATCCAAAACCTTTTCCTCCAATAAATTTTTCTTTCATTTCTTCGGAAACAGGTTTTTCCTTAATCTCGTTGTTACCAACATTCATATATAGAATTCGGTTGGCATAACCTCTTTCTAACGGACGAAGCTCATATTTAAACTCTTTAATCTTTTTTTGAGCTGCTCTTAATTTTTTTACATCCATATTTAATTCTCCTTTTAGTTTATTGCTATTTTACTGATTTAACTTATTTTTTTACCATTTCAAAG
The DNA here is from genome assembly GCA_964635605.1 of uncultured Bacteroidales bacterium. Lineage (GTDB taxonomy): Bacteria > Bacteroidota > Bacteroidia > Bacteroidales > UBA12077 > UBA12077. The sequence goes on from CAZWPU010000057.1 coordinate 4,010, forward strand.
TTATAAAAATATAGTTTGAAAAGATATTATAAAATGACTTAAATCAATATGTTATAATTTACATATCGCTATTCATTTCCATAAAAAAATCAAATCGCAAAATAGCAATTAAAGAACATCGCTCAAAAATCAAATAATCATTGGATTAAAATGAATATATTTTAAATTTGTTGTTTAAAACAAATAACAATGCGAGAACCTCTGAATTATTTTTTTGAAAAATACGGAATCAATCTACAAGAAATTAAACAGATAATTTGCGGCCAAAAGTATGTAGCTGTATTATTAAAGAACGGGCATATTGGTGTATGTGCTACCCTCGGACATTATGTTGATGTAGCCATACAGGATTTAAGATTTCCTGATTTAGATAATGTACAGCACAGAATTGTGCTTAATGCATATTTTAATGCCCACATTAATTATCAAAATCATTATGATAAGACCAGCGATATTTTTGATAAAATAGACTTTAAAAAATATCACAAAATTGTGATGATCGGATTTTTTAAATCATTGATAGAAAAATTTGAACGTGAAAAAATTGCGCTAACTATTTTTGACAAAGCCGTTGAAGATGAGAAATTAGCTCCCATGTCGCAACAATTAGAAGAGATTGCCACCGCTGATGCTATCATTCTTTCTTCAACCACAATTTTCAACCATACTTTTTCAGAAATAATACAAGCAACAAAAGAAAAGTGCGACATCTATACGTTAGGGCCATCAACCATTATGCACCCTGAAATGTTTCAATACAAAAACATTAAATTTTTGTTTGGCTCGGTATTCGATCCAAATGATATTAATACCTTAAAAATTATAGAAAATGGCGGAGGGACAAAACAATTTTTACCATTTATGCACAAAGTTTTTTTAAACCCTTAAGCATGACTTTTGAGGAAATTAAATCAATTTTAAAAAATCATACAGTGGGTATTGCTGGTGCAGGAGGCCTGGGTTCTAACTGTGCAGTAGCATTATCCAGAGTTGGTGTTGGCAAATTAATCATTGCCGATTTTGATGTAGTAAATGAAACCAACTTAAATCGACAATATTTTTTTAAACACCAACTGGGAGAAAAAAAAGTAAGTGCTTTAAAAAATAATATCAACCGAATTAATCCTGAGACCGAGATAATCATCCATGATCTTAAACTAAATGAAAACAATCTTGTTAACATTTATAAAGATTGCGATATTATTGTAGAGGCTTTTGATATAGCCGAAATGAAACAAATCATTATTGAAACCTGTATGAGCAAGCTCCCTGATAAACCATTGATTATTGGATCGGGAATAGCCGGATGGGGTAAAAGTAATGAAATAAGGATCAGACAATCTGAAAATTTATATATTTGCGGCGATGAGATGACTGAAACATCAACGCAAAACCCACCTTTAGCACCTAGAGTGGGAATAGTAGCAAATATGCAGGCAAATACAGTTTTAGAAATTTTATTAAACACAAACCACAAGGATGAAGATTACGCTGAATAATACCGAAGAGACGTTTGATAAAAATGAACTTACGATTAGTGATTTGCTTAAACTTAGCAACTTTTCTTACAAGCTAATTATTGTTAAGGTTAACGGGAAACTTTTACGAAAAGAAGCTTACGATAATACAATCGTTAAAGATGGCGATGATGTAATGGTTTTGCATCTTGTTACCGGTGGATAACATTTTTATACTTTATGCTTATTTTCTTTGATTTGATGCACAAATTCTTTTAATTTTGTAAAAAAAGATCCCCAGGTCATGAATGCCTTAGGAAAAATATGGAAAATAATTTTACCTATTATCAAAAATAAGTATATCATGACTTTACTTATCTTTTTAATCTGGCTTCTGTTTTTCGACCGGAATAACTTAGTTGACAGAATTAAAGAGATGAATCACTATAACCAGCTGGAAAAAGATAAAAAGTATTTTAAAGAACGCATTGATGCAGACACTAAACGGTTGGAACAATTAAAAACCAACAACAAAAACCTGGAAAAATTTGCCCGCGA
>CAZWPU010000057.1:6124-8919 GCA_964635605.1 uncultured Bacteroidales bacterium
AACGGTTGGAACAATTAAAAACCAACAACAAAAACCTGGAAAAATTTGCCCGCGAACAGTACTACATGAAAAAAGCAGACGAAGATATTTTTGTGGTGGTTGAAGAAAAATAAATTACTCCGAGGAAAAGCAAATCCAATGTGATATATAATTAACTCACTGGTTTTCGGCACAGAGTGGTTGGAAAATTAACACACTACTTTCTCGTCCGCCGAAGCGGAACGCGAAGGTTGATTAAAAATCCCGATCTACGTTTCTGAATACCTCCAACCATGATTTATGATTCTTTGATTCAGGAACAGGTAGTTTTAACTTTTCTGCCAGTTTTTCCACTTCGGCCAACAAATTCGTTTTGGGATAATATTTTTCCGTTGTTGCATTCAAATATTTAAGCACCTTAAATGCATTAAACCAAACGAAAAATCTTTTTAGAAAAGAATTTAAACCAGCGCAGTTTTGATTAATCTCTTCAATTGCTATGAAAAACTGGTTCGCATTTAAAAAGTCGGCAATAGGAAGTGGTAATTGATAGATAATATCATTTAACTCTTCCGGTGAGCTTTTATACAACTGATCAACTATTTGTAAAAAGGCTTTTAAATCGGTAAAACAACGTAAATCATACGTTAATAAATCATCATTTCCTGAATTTATAATTTGATTAACCATTGGGCCGGTACCAAAGGGAACTCTTTGCGATCTGCGTGGTGAAGGATAAACGCAGGTAGTATTTATCTCATCGCAATTACCCAAAGGAAAAACCTTATGTAGAAAATAGAAATCTTCACCTGCTTGTTTACTGTTCATACCACCTTGTTTAGCATATGCCTTTGCCGACACGGCAAAGCATGATCCAACGGTATAATACGAATACGGAAATTTTACAAACTGAAAAGCAAACTTATAGTATCTTAAGTATAGTTCATAAATAGTAATAGCATGATAGATTTCCGGCGGGTAACGATTGCCTTCCAAAGGATGTTCAAAATAAATCGTTGCCAGATTGGTTTTAGGATTTTGCTCAAAATGCTTTTCTATTTCAACCAGATAATCTGGCCTTACGGTAGCATCTGCATCCATTGAAAGAATTACCCCTTTTTCCTGGCCTATTTGATTGAAACGATACAAAGCCTCATCCATTCCTCGCTTACGGGCATAACCGGCTCCGGCAATTTTAGAGGGAATATTTTGTTCGTAAAACACAAAAAAACGAAATGCAGCATCGGTATGTAACTGAATCCAATCCTGCACTTCAAAATATGTTTCTCTGTTTTGTTTTTTTATCTGTTCATCTGTTGTTTCAGAATCATTGATTACAATAATAACTTCAACAACTGATTTAGGACGTTGGCAATTCCAAATGGAATTTAATGTTTCAGTTAAATTATCCTCATCAAAACAAGGAATAACAATAATATACTTTAGTTTATCTGTTACAGGCTCATTGATTTTTGCTTCAAAAACTTTTTGTCTTTTAAAGTAAAAATCAGCAAAGCTCATTATATGCAAATAAAATTATTTCTTCTTATTTTCCTCTTGATATTGCTCGTTAAGCCCATTAAGGACATCACGGGTAATATTAAGGCTTTTATCTGCAAATAATACCTGGCTTCCAAATGTTTTACTTAAAACATATCGATAATTATGCTCTTTGTTATATTCTTCCAGAAACTTCATGATTCTGTTCAACCCCTGTCGTAACATTACCTGCTCTTCTTCTGATAACTGCTGCGCAATGTTATCTCTGGTAGCATATAATTCTTGTTCTTTCTGAGCTAGTTCTTGTTGCAACATTTGCGCTTTGGTGCGGGTAATTAACCCTTTATTCATTTGCTCCTGAAAATCGCGAACTTCACGTTCAAAACTGCGGGATTTTAACTGAAGCTCAGCTTCCGATTCTCCCATTTTTTGATTTAAATCGTCCCGTTTATCCACAAAAAACTGATATTCAGATATGATGGTATCAATATTAACATACGCTATGGAAAAACTACGGTCTATAACTTCTCCATCAACTTTTTCTTTTGTCTCCGAAGTATCAGCTATTGTATCTTTTCCTATGCCTGTAAAATACAATACATAAATCCCGGCAACTGCAAGTATTAAAATGATATTTAACCAAAGTGATATTTTTTTCATAATTAATGTTTTTGTTTATTCAGTTTATATTAACAAAGCAAATATAAGTGAATATCACTCAAGCTAAAAATTTTATTTACGAATTTTTAAGGTATTTGACCATAGAAACCAAATTCTTAACTTTTTTTAACAGTTTTTCAATCTTCCTGGCCGTCTGGGGGCAAGGCGGATTATTGAGAAAAAGTGAGGGTTTTGTCTGGATCACCGGCTTCCAGCCGGTAAAAGATTTTAGAAAGAGTGAGGGCTTCGCTCCAAGCGAAACCCTCACTTTCTTATTCAACACAAAGGAATGTCTGCTATACTTAATCATACCGTCTGCTTTAGCTGACGGTAATAAAAGGATAAAGAATAATAGGCTTTAGCCGGTTAATAATTCAGCACACAGGAATGTGTGCTGTACGTATGGTACAGCAGACATTCTTGTCTGTTGTAAGAATTTACTCCAGTATATTCCGCAGCATGAATGGATATTGCAGGTAAAAAACATTGTTGCTTGCTGCGGTTTTACAAAAAGATTCTATTATCCCCGGGCTGAAACCCGTGGCAATTTTTTATTTTCAAAGGCAGCCAATCAAAAGTAAGGAAGACACTTCAAATTATAAGTGAGGGCTTCGCTCCAAGCGAAACCCTCACTTTCTTATTCAACACAAAGGAAT
>CAZWPU010000057.1:9019-9284 GCA_964635605.1 uncultured Bacteroidales bacterium
GTCTGCTATAATTAATTTTACCCTCGGCTTTAGCCGGTTAATAATTCAGCACACAAGAATGTGTGCTTTACGTAAAAAAAAAATTATATCGTAGGACAAGGAAGCATTTTACGTTTTTCCCGATCGGTTATACCCTGATTGAATTGAAAAATAACGGAAATCTCATGTGATCCACCGGTAAATCCTACCAGTTTCGAGATGGTTAAATCATAGCTATATCCAATTTGAAACTGGTCGATTTTAAATCCAACCAGAAAAGCCAATG
>CAZWPU010000058.1:0-9243 GCA_964635605.1 uncultured Bacteroidales bacterium
TTTAATAAAGTTACTAATGTTTAAAAAAAAATAACGATTTTTCTACTATTATTTTATTAAATGCCTGATTTTTAATTAATTTTCTGATACGCTTTCAACCAATTTTCAGGTACTTCACCCTGACTTGCCATTTGATAATCTTGTGGTGTACAGGATATAATGACATTTTTTACTTTATTATTTTTAAACGAAAGAACCTCCATCCACCAACGTTGAGTTTTTTCACTTTTATAAAAAACCAATTCTGATTTAAAATTATCGAGGTTTACAATAATTTTTTTAAAATTCTTATCATTGTTTAGAGGATATTCCAGGATACGAGAGCTATAACCATTGATAAAATACCAGATAATCTGTGCAATAAGTTGAGCAGTCTGGTTATTTCTATCGTTAAGTAGGGAATAATCAAAAATGCCAAATGCCGATAATCTATTTCCTAATCCTGCATAACGTGACAGCTGACAGATTTCTTCCCCATAAAATCCATTGGGGGAAGGGAAAATTTGTCCTGGTGCATCCGACTGCCTTATCGATGAGATATTAAGGGTTACAAAATCGGCATCACGAAATACAGGTTCGATATTTTGGATATTTTCTCGTATAGTACCTAACCGGTAGGCATTATGTAGAGAATCTGCAATAAACTTAAGCGTATTTGTACCTACAAAATGGGATTGAAATCCTATGTTACTAAAAGTAAACAATGACTCGTTTTCCTCAACTAAAATTTTCCATAAAGCAGATTTCATGTTCCGAGTTCTATCCTCAGTTACATCAATTTTATTGTCAATAGAAACAAGATTAATGTTTTTAATTAATTTTTGATAAGCCAAATATATTGGATAAATAACACTATCGGAAGCTCCTAATATTATGGGAATTATATTTAAAGACATTAATTCAATAACAACATCTCGTAGGGCAGCTTCAGTATCCTTTGCAGATAATCCTGTTTTTAAATTCCCTAAATCGTATATCTTTATTTTATGATCGGGAGCAGCTAATCCATATAATTGATTTCGTATAGCAAAAAAAGATTTAGCAGTATCTTCATCATCTAAAGAAACACCAACAATAGCTAAATTAAAATGCTCAATGTGGGCAATCGGATTCTCTTTTGTATGTTGAACAACCAAAGAAGAAAGCTGTTTGTCGGGTCTGACAAAAGATTTTATATTATTTATGAAATCAACCGAATTAAAATAATCATTAAGATTCATTGATTGGATATATTTTTTTATTTCTGTTTCTTACCCCTTTTTTTATTTGATTTTCTTGCTTTTGTTTTGTTTGCATCTTTTTTCCCTGCTTCATTTATAATTTTCATACAATCTTCATACGATAAATTTTCAGCCTTTTCTCCTTTTGGAATTTTATAATTTTTCTTTTTATAAGAGATATAGGGCCCCCAACGACCGTTTAATAGCTGTAAATCTTTGTCTTCAGGGAAATCATTAATTATTTTGGCCTTTTCCTTTTCTCTTTTTTCCTTAATAAGTTCAATAGCCCTATCTAATTCAATCTTATATGGATTATCTTCTTTTTTTAACGAATAAAATTTGGAATCATGTCGCACATATGGCCCAAACCGACCTATTGAGACAACCACTTTTTCCCCTTCAAACGTTCCAATTTCTCTGGGTAATTTAAATAGTTCCAGAGCCTCCTTTAACGTTATCGATTCTAAATGTTGTCCTCGCTGTAAAGAAGCAAATTTTGGTTTTTCTTCGTCCTCTTTATCTCCTAATTGCACCATTGGGCCATAAGGGCCTATTTTGGCTACAACTGGCTTGTCCGTTTTAGGGTCATTTCCCAGGATTCTTTCACCAACACTTCGTGCAGATGTTTTTAAGGTTTCATCAACCCGTTGATGGAAAGGTTTATAAAACTTATCAATCATTTTTGTCCAGGGTAAATTCCCTTGTGCAATTTCATCAAACTCCTCCTCGACCGTTGCCGTAAAATTATAATTCATTATTTCATCAAAATGATCAACTAAAAAATCATTTACCACCATACCAATATCATTCGGGAATAATTTTGATTTTTCGGCACCGGTAATTTCTTTTTTTGTTTCTTCATTAATAGTGTTATTCTTTAAACTTATAGCCACATAATTTCTTTCTTTTCCCGGACGATCTTCTTTTATGACATATCCTCGATTTTGAATGGTTGAAATTGTAGGTGCATAAGTGGATGGTCGTCCAATACCTAATTCTTCTAATTTTTTTACCAAACTGGCTTCGGTATACCTTGGCGGATGATAAGTAAAACGTTCAATAGCAATAATTGATTGATAATCCAGTTTTTCACCTTTCGTAACAGAAGGTAGTAAACCCTTTGCTTCTTCATCTCGCTCATCATCAATTGACTCAATGTAAACTTTTAAAAACCCATCAAATTTTAAGACCTCACCATTGGCAACAAACTTTTTATCCTGCGCATTGGATATATCAATATTAATTGTTGTTTTTTCGAGCAATGCATCACTCATTTGCGAGGCAATGGTTCTTTTCCAAATTAATTCATACAAACGTTTTTCTCTATCTGTTCCAGAAACGGATTGTTTGTCGATAAAAGTTGGCCTTATGGCTTCGTGAGCTTCTTGTGCTCCTTTCGATTTGGTTGTATATTTTCTAATTTTTAAATACTTCTCACCAAATTCATCTAAAATAACTTTTTTGGCTGTATTAATAGCCATACTCGACAGGTTTACCGAATCGGTTCGCATATAGGTAATTTTCCCTGCTTCGTATAGTCGTTGAGCAACAGCCATGGTTTGTGCAACAGAAAAACCCAATTTTCTACTGGCCTCTTGTTGCAAAGTTGATGTTGTAAAGGGTGGTGACGGAGATTTTTTCCCTGGTTTTTTAACTACATTATTTATAATGAATTCTGCAGATTTATTCTTTTCAAAAAATGTTAAAACATCTTCTTTATATTTTAAGCGTTCATTCAAATCTGCTTTTAATTCATTTTTACCGGCTGTTTGAAAAATTCCTGTAACCTTAAAATACGATTCGCTTTTAAAGTTCATGATTTCTCTTTCTCTTTCAACAAGTAATTTTACAGCCACAGACTGAACTCTTCCTGCAGAAAGAGAAGGTTTCACTTTCTTCCATAAAACAGGTGATAATTCAAAGCCTACCAATCGATCCAAAATTCTACGAGCTTGTTGTGCTTTCACCAAATTTTCATCAATCGGTCTTGGATTTTTTATAGCATTTTGAATAGCATCTTTGGTGATTTCATGAAAAACAATCCTCTTTGTTTTTTTAGGATCCAGTTCTAATACTTTAAACAAATGCCACGCAATGGCTTCTCCTTCACGGTCTTCATCAGATGCTAACCAAACCATTTTAGCATTTTTAGCATCTTTTTTCAATTCCTTTACTACCGCTTTTTTATCATCAGGAACAATATATTGAGGTTCGTAGTCGTTATTGATATCAACACCAAAATTTTTCTTAGCCAAATCTCGAATGTGTCCATAACTTGATTTAACGATAAAATCTTTACCTAAAAACTTCTCAATGGTTTTTGCTTTTGCCGGGGACTCTACAATTACCAGATTTTCACTCATATATGTTATGTGTTAAAATTGTATTTAAAATGACACAAAATTAATATAAATAGTATTTCAAGTTCAACATTTTGAATTAAATATTATTTATTATTTTTGACAACAAAGAGAAAACAAGCAATATGAGCAAATTTAAATTTACAAAAAAATTTTATATCCGGTTGTTTTGGGCTTTATTTATTATTCCCATTATAGCAGTAATAACAATATTTGTTTTAATCTCAATGGAAAAATTTGGGAATATGCCTACTTTTGAGGATCTCGAGAATCCGGATAATAACCTGGCTTCGGAGGTGTTTTCTGCTGATACTGTTTTATTGGGGAGTTATTATTATCAAAATAGATCCTACGTTCAATTTGATGAACTTTCACCCAATATTGTTAATGCACTTCTTGCTACTGAAGACATTCGTTTTCATAAACACTCAGGAATTGACGCCCGTGGTTTAGGACGTGTAGTTATATACAGTATTCTGTTAGGAAACCGTGATGCAGGAGGTGGAAGTACGATTACTCAACAGTTGGCAAAAAATCTTTTCCCGCGTGATACAACTATTTATCATTCATCACTTAAACGAAATATAAACCTGGGACTAACTAAATTTAAAGAATGGGTAACCGCTGTTAAACTGGAAAAAAATTACACTAAAGATGAAATCTTAGTAATGTACTTAAATACAGTCACTTTTGGAGGACATTCGTATGGCATAAAATCGGCGGTTAAAACCTTTTTCAACAAAACACCCGATTCTTTAAAAATTGAAGAAGCTGCTGTTTTAGTAGGATTACTAAAAGCCCCAAGTTATTATAATCCTGTAAGAAATACTGAGCGATCGAGATTAAGACGAAATGTCGTTCTTTCACAAATGAATAAATATAATTATATAAACGATGAAATGTTCGATTCTCTTAGTGTTTTACCCATTGAGTTAAATTACAAAGTACAGGATCATAACGTAGGATTAGCTACCTATTTTAGAGAATATTTACGGCTTTTTTTAAATAAACACAAACCCAATAAAAACAATTATTTTTCAGAAGATAGTTATACAAGAGATTCTATTGAGTGGGAAACAAATCCTTTGTATGGATGGTGCAATAAAAACAAAAAACCCGATGGTACAACTTATAATTTATATCGCGATGGCTTAAGAATTTATACAACCCTTGATTCCAGAATGCAGAAATATGGTGAAGCTGCCGTAAAAAAACATTTGGGCGGAGAACTACAACAGGTATTTGATGAAGAACAGGAATCAAATCCTAATGCTCCTTATGCTAAAGAGCTTTCATCAAGTGAATTACAAGATATTATTGAGTTAGCGATGAGGAGAACGGAAAGGTACAGAGTTTTACGACAAAGAGGACTTGACATGGATTCAATTATTTCCGTTTTTAACACTCCGGTTGAAATGACTGTTTTTTCTTGGAATGGTGATATTGATACCGTAATGACACCAATGGACTCTTTATTATATTATAAACAATTTTTAAGAGCCGGGTTTTTATCACTAGATCCACATAATGGTCATGTTAAAGCTTATGTAGGAGGACCTAATTTTAAACATTTTAAATACGATCATGTAACACAAGGAAAAAGACAAGTAGGATCAACTATAAAACCATTCTTGTATACACTGGCTATGCAGGAAAATTATTCTCCCTGCCATAAAGTTGCCAATGTAGCTTCTACATTTATTGTTAATGATACTACATGGACACCAAAGAACTCCGGCCCATCGGATAAAGATGGGAAAATGGTTACCTTAAAATGGGGATTAGCTAATTCTGTTAATTTCATCTCTGCTTGGTTAATAAAACAATTCAATCCCGAATCTGTTATTGATGTAATGCGTAAAATGGGTATTGAAAGTCATATAGACCCGGTACCCTCTATTTTCTTAGGCACCTCTGATATTAGTTTAGAAGAAATGGTTAGTGCTTACTCTACTTTCTCTAACAAAGGAGTGCATTCTGAACCCATTTATATAACCCACATTGAAGATAGAAACGGAGCGGAATTAGCCCGATTTACATCATCAAAAAATGAGGCAATAAGCGAACAAACAGCCTATTTAATGGTGAATTTACTTCAATCGGTCGTTAAAGAAGGAACTGCAGGGAGGGTTAGATGGAAATATCAACTGTTTAACGAAATTGGTGGTAAAACAGGAACTACCCAAAACCAATCCGATGGTTGGTTTATGGGAGTAACTCCGAACCTGGTTTCCGGGGTCTGGGTTGGCGGTGAAGACCGAAGCATACACTTTGAAGGAATTGGCCTGGGGGGTGGCCATAACATGGCTTTACCCATATTTGGCCTGTATATGCAAAAAGTGTATAATGATTCTACCATTTTTTCGGTTACCAAAGAAGATAAATTTGAAAAACCGGATAATTTTTCAATCCAGATTGATTGCGAAGATGATGATCCAGAAACAAGGACTGAGTTCGACGATGATTTTTTTTAAACGCTAAGCTCTGGTATTGAGTCAATTAATTTACGCGTATAATCAGAAGCAGGTGAATGATAGATTTCATCTGCTTTATTTATTTCTACCAATTGCCCGTCTCTCATTACCATAATTCTATCGGACATAAATTTCACTACCGACAAATCGTGAGAAATAAAAATATAGGTTAATTGATATTTTCTTTTTAAATCATTTAAAAGGTTTAAAATTTCAGCCTGCACAGATACATCAAGTGCAGAAACCGATTCGTCACAAATGATAAACTCAGGGTTTAAAGCCAGGGCTCTGGCAATAACAACTCTTTGTCTTTGCCCGCCCGAGAACTCATGTGGATATTTTGCATAATCCTCTTCCGTTAATTTAACCTGTTTTAGCAATTCAAAAACCCTTTGTTTTCGTTCTTTTGATGTTTGATAAAGCTGATGGACTTTTAAGAGCTCAGCAATGGCTTCTCCTGCTTTTATCTTCGGATTCAAAGAGCTGTAAGGATCTTGAAAAATAATTTGCACTTTTTGGCGAAATTGCTTTAACTCAATGTTGGTTAAATTTTTTATTAACTTTCCTTTATATTCAATTTCCCCAGAGTTGTAGCCTATTAGTTGAGTAATTGCCCTACCTAACGTAGTTTTCCCACAGCCTGACTCCCCCACTAACCCTAGTGTTTCGCCCTTATATACATCAAATTGTATATTTTGAATTGCTTTTAAAGAAGACCTGGTTTTACCCCAAAAATTTACTTTTGACACAAAACTTTTATTCAGTCCGCTAACTGACAAAACAATCTGTTCTTGTTCTGATTCATAAATCACTTTCTGCTTTTCTGGTTGCTCGCGATATTCAGTACGTTGCAAAAAATCAGAAAGCACAGGTAGTCTGTCTCCTTTAGCACTCAGCTCCGGCCGGCATTTTATCAATCCTTGTGTATAAGGTTCTTCTGGATTATTTAATATGTTTTTCACCGCTCCTTTTTCAACAACCTGACCATTATACATCACCAGAACCTTATCTGCAATTTGTGCAATAACACCTAAATCATGAGAAATAAAGATAATACTGATCGCATATTTCTCCTGAATAGCTTTTAATAAATCAATAATTGCCTTTTGCACGGTCACATCAAGGGCCGTTGTCGGCTCATCGGCAATTAAAATAACCGGCTTAAGGGCAATAGCCATAGCAATCATTACTCGTTGCTTTTGCCCGCCCGATATCTCATGAGGGTAACTATTATATATTCTTTGCGGATCGGGTAATTTTACTTCTTCAAACAAATCTAATACACGATTACGCCTTTTTTTAGACGATAAGTTTGTATGCATAAACAAAATTTCAGAAACCTGTTTGCCGCATTTCATGGTAGGATTTAAAGAGGTCATAGGTTCTTGAAAAATCATAGAGATATTTTTCCCACGAAAAGACAACCAATCTTTATCGGATAATTTTAAAAGATTTATTTCTTTATTCTTTTCATAATAATAAATATCTCCGCTAACAAATGCGTTGGGTGGCTGCAAATTTAAAACGGATAAGGCGGTTATTGATTTTCCTGAGCCCGATTCGCCAACAATCCCTAACGTTTCTCCCTTATTTAGTTTAAAAGAAACGTTATCAAGCACCTTTTTAAAATCTGTTTCACTTCCAAAGGTCAGGGTAAGATTATTTACTTCGAGTAATATCACCGGTCATTAATTCTTTTTAAAAAGAGAACGAAATAGCTCTTCCACTTTTCCAACTTTTATAATCTCTATATTAAATTTTGATGTATCAATTCCTTTGCTATTAAACCTTGAAATATAGATTTTTTTAAATCCCAACTTATCTGCTTCGCTAATTCTTTGTCCAATTCGGTTCACGGGCCTGATTTCACCGGTTAAACCAACTTCGCCGGCAAAACAGATGCTTTTATCAATGGTTAAATCGAGGTTTGAGGAAAGCACCGAGGCGATAACCGATAAGTCTGTGGCAGGATCATCCACTTTAATGCCTCCGGCAATATTTAAAAATACATCTTTTTGTCCCAGTCGGAAACCGGCGCGTTTTTCTAAAACAGCAAGCAACATGCCCAGTCGCCGGATATTGAAACCTGTAGATGAACGCTGTGGAGTACCATAAGCCGCAGAGCTAACAAGCGCCTGTATTTCAATTAACAATGGACGCACGCCGTTAATCGTTGAGGCTACTGTTGTTCCGCTTAATTGTTCATCGGTTTGAGTGATTAATACCTCGGAAGGATTGCTTACTTCACGAAGCCCTTTGTCACTCATTTCAAAAATGCCTAATTCGGCGGTAGAGCCAAACCGGTTTTTGGTGGTTCGTAAAATCCGGTACATATGGTGATGGTCTCCCTCGAATTGTAAAACAGTATCAACAATATGCTCCAATACCTTTGGACCGGCTAAATTTCCTTCTTTGGTAATATGTCCTATTAATAAAACGGGAGTACCGGATTCTTTCGCAAACTTTAGTAAGCGGGCTGCTGTTTCACGGATTTGAGAAACCGTTCCGGCTGTTGATTCTAAATGCTCTGAAAACAAGGTTTGGATAGAATCTACAATAATAATATCAGGCTTTATATTAACGATATGATTAAAAATACTTTCCAGCGAGGTCTCACTAAGGATAAAACACCCATCGTTACTTAGTTTTAACCTGTCGGCGCGCATTTTTATTTGTTGCGGGCTTTCTTCTCCTGAAACATATAAAGATTTAAGATGATGAAGCCTGAGCGCCATCTGAAGGGAAAGGGTAGACTTTCCGATACCCGGTTCTCCCCCGATTAAAATCATCGACCCCGGAACAATCCCTCCTCCTAAAATCCTGTCCAGTTCCTGAATATTTGACGATATCCGTCCTTCTTTTTTAGATTTTATTTCGGATAATTTTTGAGGGGTCTGCTTTTCAGAAAATTCATGAGCCAGAGAAGATTTTGAGTGCGTTGATTTTGAAATTACCTGTTCAACAAATGTGTTCCATTCACCGCATGAAGGGCATTTGCCTACCCATTTTGAAGATTCAACACCACAATTCTGACAAACATATACTGATTTTGATTTAGCCATTATACCTTTTTTTTCTTCAATTTTTCAATAATTGATGTGGTTGAATAGCCCGGGATAAAATCAATCGTTTTTACCTCTCCCCCTTTTTGCATAACAATATCATACCCTACAATATCCTCAACATGAT
>CAZWPU010000059.1:0-9086 GCA_964635605.1 uncultured Bacteroidales bacterium
TCTCCGGCCTGAATTTTTTGGTTGTTATTTTTAAGAAAACCTGTATGGACAACAGAAATGGTATGCCCTCGCGGGTCGCGGCCAGGTTTGCCAAAGGTATGTAACTGGGAAAGGTTGATGTCCTCGATCGATGTTTCTTCTTTTAATTCCCGGTAGGCTGCTGTTTCAATATCTTCATCTTTATCCACAAAACCACCGGGCAATGCCCACATATTTTTAAAAGGTTCATTTTTTCGTTCAATCAGGAGTATTTCCGGATGGGCATCAAAATTTTTTAATACAATAATATCAACCGTTACAGCAGGCCTTGGATAAGCATAGGTGTAGATCATAGTGATTAATCTTCTTTGTTGGTTTTATTTTCTTTGCGTCTTTTGTCAATGATATAAATAACCACAATAACCGAAATAATAAATACCAAAATATATAATTTGCCCATAATATTTAGATTAAACGTTTGATAACACGAAGTTTATACGTATATTTTTTTTCTTCTCTGTTAAAAATACCCTGATGATCAAATTTATCGATGCGAACTTTACCCGAAGCATGAATAATTTCATCCTGATTCAAAATGATTCCTACATGAATAATATTCCTTTCTTCATCATCAAAAAATGCTAAATCACCGGCTGTAATCTCTCCAATAAAATTAATGGTTTGTCCATGGTTTACTTGCATGCTGACATCTCTGGGCAGTTTAATTCCTAAAATTTTATAAATAACCTGTACAAAACCAGAACAGTCAATACCCAAAATATTTTTACCACCCCATAAATAGGGTGCATTTAAAAATAGTTTACACAAGTCTATAACATTAAGATTATTTTGTGGACTATTTTCTTGTTTTAAGTAGTTATGATGATGGATAAAAAATCGATGATCTTTTTCATTAAAATTAGGTAATGTACAACCCGGGGGCAGATTAATTATTTCGTTTCTATCTACATCAAGAATGGATGTTGAATATTGTTTGGTAATATAGGATGAATGATTTTTAATCGTATGAAAAGATTCCTGAGAAAGGAGCGTAACCATTTTTTTATCTATCCATCCTTCGTATTGGTCAAGGGTTAACATAATATAAAACCACTTGGGTTGTTCTTCAATAATTTCGAAGGTTTCACCAAATAGAATCTGGGTAACCTGCTCCGATTGCTCTGCCGGTTCTTTGCGAACCGGAATAGCACTTACTTCACTAATCCCGTATTGGTTCATCGTTTTTATCTTTTATTTTATAAAAATACAAATAACTTCATAAAACTTAATAATAATCATTAAATAAAGATGAACATTAAAATCTGAACGACAAAACAATTTATCTTTGTATATGTTGTTATATTTCGTGCAATAGAATAATTTATGAATTATTCGGGTTAAATTTTTACATTTGTATAAATGTGTTTTTAAATTAATGAACATCATATGAAGCAGATATTTAATTTCTTAAAAGAGCATTATAAAATAATTTTTCGCATATTTTTATTTTTGCTAACCATAACTATTATCGTTTATATCTTCCCTCGCGAAGGTAAATTCAGGTATGAGTTTCAGAAGGGTCGCCCATGGATGCATACCACTTTAATTGCTCCTTTTGATTTTCCTATTTATAAAAGCGATAAGCAGTTACAAGAAGAAAGAGATAGTATTTTAAATAATTACAATCCTTATTTTGTTTATGATAGCAGTGTTTTACAACAACAAAGTGATAAGTTTTCCAGCTCATTTGATACTAAAATGAATGAATTTTTAATGTCAGATGCGCTAAAGTGGAAATCTAATTATCAAAAACAATTATTTACTCATAATGTAAAAGATTTTAAACATTTTGCCCTGGAGATTTTAAATCAGATTTACTGGTCAGGAATTATAGAATCGAGCGAGATTACCGAAGGGCTAGGTAAAGATGATGATATTATTATTTTAAAAAATAAGCTGGCTGATACCTATGAATATGCTCAAATTTATACCGAAAAAGAAGCTTACGAAAGAGTTATCACTCATGTAGATCAATATTTAGAGGATCAACAACAAAAAATAAAACATCCCGATTTTTATAAAACCATTAATCTTTATGAATTTATTGAACCCAATATTTTCTACGATCAGAAAACTTCGGAAAATGTAAAGGTTGAAATGCTGGCTAATATTTCAAAGACACGAGGAATGGTTCAGGCCGGTGAAAAAATTATATCCCAGGGCGAAATAATCGATAACCAACTCTATAGAATACTGGAATCGCTTAAATACGAATCGGAAAATCGATTAGGTTCCGGGTATTTTTATCAGATTATTTTAATCGGACAAATTATTTTTGTTTTTGCCTGTATAGCTGTATTGTTTCTGTTTTTATGGCATTTTAGAAATGATATATTAGCGCATACCATGAAAACAATTTTTATTTTAATGTTGGTGTTGATTATTGTTCTTGTTTCGCGTTTTACAACTCAGGTTCTTTATATTATTCCTTTTGCGTTAGTGCCTATTATTATTAAGACTTTTTACGATGCAAGGCTTGCATTATTTATTCATATTATTACCGTTTTAATTGTTGGATTTTTCGCTCCCAATGGTTTCGAATTTATCTTTTTAAATTTTATTGCCGGAATTGTAGCTATTTTTAGTTTAACAAATATTTACCGCCGGGGTAAATTGTTTTTAACAGCCGCATTGGTTTTTCTAACCTATAGCTTTGTTTACTTTGGTTTAGCTATTACCCAGGAAGGAAATTTTACCAATATTGAGCTTAATAATTTTATTTATTTTGCCATTAATGGAGGCTTTGTTTTATTAGCTTATCCACTCATTTATATTTTTGAAAAAGCATTTGGATTTTTATCGGATTTAACGCTAATGGAACTTTCGGATACCAATTCGAGATTATTACGCTTACTTGCAGAAAAAGCTCCAGGAACTTTCCAACATTCGATGCAGGTTGCTAACCTGGCCGAGGAAGCAATATTTAAAATTGGAGGTAATGCACTGTTAGTCCGTACCGGAGCATTATATCACGATATTGGTAAAATGGTTAATCCTGCTTATTTTATCGAGAATCAAAGGGCAGGCTTTAATCCGCACGATATGCATGAATTTGACGAAAGTGCGAACATTATTATTAGTCATGTAAAAGATGGTGTTGAATTGGCAAAAAAACATTCATTGCCCGAACCACTAATCGATTTTATACGAACGCACCATGGAACAACAAGAGTACAATATTTTTATCGTTCGTATATTAAAAAATTCCCTGAACAGGAAGTAGATATTAATAAATTTACTTATCCTGGCCCAAAACCATATTCTAAAGAAACAGCCGCTTTAATGATGGCTGATTCTGTTGAAGCTGCATCGAGAAGTTTGTCTGATATTAGCGAGGATAAAATTAATAATCTGGTGGATTCAATTATTAATGATCAAATGCAAGACGGGCAATTTGATAATGCCAATATCACGTTTAAAGATATTGCAACGATAAAAGGTATTTTTAAGCAAAAATTAGTGAACATCTATCATACCAGGATTGAATATCCCGAGGGGGAACAAAAGTAAAAAAACAAATAAAAAAGGCCTTTAATAAGGTCTTTTTTTATTACCATCGCATATCAATAACTTCCACATTTGGATAATCTGACGTGTCGAATGTGAAATAAGATTGATCTAGTTCGAGGTTGGTTTTATAATTATAAAAATGAATCATATAATGTGATCCGTCTTTGCCAAAGATGGTTACTGACAGCAATTGATAATTGTTGGTATTAATTTTTAGTCGTAATCTTGAATAATCTTCATCAATATCATAAGGATATAAATCGATAATAGCTTTTGAAACACCATTTTCGTTATATTGATCAATCAATTGGTATTTAAAATCCTTGTCGTATATAGTAAAAATATCTTGTGGATTGCTAAAAATATCTTTATCATTTTGATCTGGTTCTGAAATATTAACTTCATTTACTTCTTCCAGGTAACTCCATAATGTTTTCCCATCAAAAAACGATTTGGAACCCATAAAGTTTAACCTGTATTTCTGCCCTTCAATGGTTATGTTTCCTTTGGATGAGTTGTGCGTGTTATCCTTAATATTTTTATAATCGATTTTAAATTCGGTTTGAATATTTTGGTAGGATTTTGTTTTTTCTGATAGTTTATCTAGGATAATCTTTGCTTCAGGATCTTGTTGTGCAAATGCAAAAACAGATATAAAAATCCCCAATAAAACGATTATTTTTTTCATTATGTGTAATGATTTAATTGTTTTCTAAAAAATCTTTCAAATATTGTTCCAATGCGTATTCATCCTGGAATAAAACATGCCGGGCTTTACTTCCTTCAAATGGCCCAACAATATTTGCCGCTTCCAATTGATCAATAATACGACCGGCACGATTGTATCCAATAGAGAATTTTCTTTGTATTAGAGAGGTTGAACCCTGCTGATGACGAATTACTAATTTTGCGGCATCTTCAAAAAGAGCATCACGTTTAGAGAAATCTACTTCGCCGATTTCTTCTGTACCTTCAGCAGTATATTCGGGCAACATAAAAGCTGTAGGGTAGCTTTGTTGAGATTGAATATAGTCCGTTATTTTATCTAGTTCGGGCGTATCAATAAAAGCACATTGTAAACGGATTAAATTACTTCCCGAAGTAATGAGCATATCTCCGCGTCCAATAAGTTGGTTTGCTCCTGGAGTATCCAATATTGTTCGCGAATCGACCATTGATGAAACTCTGAATGCCATTCGGGCTGGGAAGTTTGCTTTAATTACACCGGTAATAATATTGGTGGATGGGCGCTGCGTTGCAATAATTAAATGAATACCAATTGCTCTGGCAAGTTGTGCCAAACGAGCTATTGGGCCTTCAATATCCTTGCCGGAAGTCATAATTAAATCGGCAAACTCATCAACAATCACAACAATATAAGGTAAATATTTATGTCCTTTTTCAGGATTTAATTTCCGGGCAATAAATTTTGTATTATATTCTTTTATATTTCTTACATGAGCCGCTTTTAACAGATCGTAACGATGATCCATCTCAATGCAGAGTGAATTTAATGTATTAACAACTTTTTGAGTTTCTGTAATTATAGGCTCTTCCGAATCCGGAAGCTTAGCCAAAAAATGTTTTTCTATTTTTGAGTACAGTGTAAGTTCAACTTTTTTGGGATCAATCATTACAAATTTTAGTTGAGCTGGGTGCTTTTTATAAAGTAATGAGGTAATGATAGCATTCAATCCAACTGATTTTCCTTGGCCGGTTGCTCCGGCCACTAAAAGGTGTGGCATTTTGGTAAGATCTACCACATACGTATCATTCGATATGGTTTTTCCTAATCCGATAGCCAGTTCGTATTTTGATTCGCTAAATGCTTTAGAAGAAATAATAGAACGCATAGATACAATTTCCGGATTTTGGTTAGGCACTTCAATACCTATGGTTCCTCGTCCGGGAATAGGTGCGATGATACGAATGCCTAATGCCGCTAAGCTAAGCGCAATGTCATCTTCAAGATTTTTAATTTTGGAGATTCGCACGCCTGGGGCAGGTATAATTTCGTATAATGTAACGGTTGGTCCTACGGTAGCTTTAATTTTATCAATTTGTATTTTATAATTAGCCAGAGTTTCTACAATACGATTTTTGTTGGCTATAATTTCCTTTTTGTCTATTTCCCCATTCGATTCATCGCCATGTTTTTCTAATAAACTTAGTGGAGGTAGTTTGTACGACAATAATTCTAAGGTAGGGTCGTAATTTTCGATCTGGTAATTTTTAACTGTACCATTGAGCTTATCTTCTGTATGTTTTTCTTCAATAGTTATTTCAATATTTTCATCCTGTTCTGATGTTTTTTCCCGATTTGTTTGTGCTTTGGCAGCTTCTTCCTTCTTAATTCTGTGGGTAGTAAAACTTAATTGCTCATCAATCTCTTCTTCAGTAATTTCCGGTTCGGTATCTTCCTCTTCTGTTTTAGTAGCATTTTTTTCGATCTTATTTTTATTTTCGATATTCTCCGGTGCTTTGTATTCTCTATTGAACAATTCAGCAAAAAGTTTTTTACTCCAAATAATAGATTTTTTTGAAGAAAAAATAAAAAATGCTATAATGGAGAGGGTTAGCAGAAATGCAGTCCCCACTTTGCCTAAAAAGGAATTAAGCCAAAGGGCTATAAAATAGCCATGCCCACCACCCAATCCACTCCCCAGATATCCGTTTAAATTACCAAATAAATATCCTAATAATACAGATAAGATGATAGTCCCGAAAATTGATAATTTGAGCGTTTTGCGGATAGAAAATAATTTGATATTAAAAAATCGTAATCCTATTACAATGAGTAAAAACGGAAATATAAAGGAAGCAATTCCAAACCATTTATTTATAAATAGATTGGAAAAATGGGCTCCTGCTTTTCCCGACCAATTTTCGACATTAATATCAATTCCTGAAACCACTTTTGAGTATTGAAAACTCTGATCTACTTTCCAGGTAAAGAAATAGGAAATAAAGGCAAGGGTTAAAAATGCAGCTAAAAATAAAGTAAAAATTCCTATGATAATTTTTAATCGTTCATCATTTAACGACTTATTTTTTTTGTTTTTTTTGCCGTTTTTCTTTGCCATTTATTATTGAATTCTTTTGGATTTAATAATTGCTTTTTACTATCTGCAAAGTAAAATAATTTACAGCAAATATAGTCACAAATTCTTTTTATTCTGAAAACTTAGCAGGAATGAAATTATTGCTTAAGCAACTCGATGATTTCTACCATGGTTTTTCGGTTTATTTTTTGGTAGCCCTCAGGTACTTTAAAGTGATCCGACGATATATCTGTTTCCTGTACTTTAGTTGCGGTTAATTTCATGTTGAGATCATAAAACTTAACCTGAAATTCCATCAAAACACCATCGATGGATTTAAAGGGGGTTTGTGAATTAACATTGTTAATACTAATATCATGGGTAAAATAAATATAAAATGGTTTAATACTGGTATCCGGTAAAATAATTTTTGCTTTTTGAGATTCAAATCCACAAATTTTTTTTACCTCGTCTTGCAATTCTATTTTCATCCCTGGTAATTCTTCAAAAAAGATCGATGAATCATTAATTTTTTCTTCGTATTTATATTTTTTATTAAGCACTTTAACCAGGGTGGTATTTTTCCTTTCTTTATAGTTTTGGATATGTATAAAGCTTACAATGCCTGAAAATCCTTCAATTTTATTTAACGTGTTGTTATCCTTAAATTTAATGATCATTTTTTTGGGTAAAAGACCAATCATAAAACTGTCCAGCGTATCATTATTAAGGTATTCAATATTATATTCGATAAAACCTTCTTTTATTCGGTCTTTTTGTTGTAATTTATCACATGAGGAAATTGTTGTTAAACCAAGAATTAAAATTAAAGCAAAGAATTTAAATTTCATGTTTAGATATTAAGGGTTAATATAAATTTATATGTAAAAAAGATAACTAATATAAATAAACAATCAGCAAAAAACAAAAAGAATTGATTAGTGATTCTAATTTTTTGATTAATATCTTTAATCCCTTATTAAGTTGATTTATTATCGATTATGTTTTATAAGAGATTTTAGATCCGATTTTTTTTTATAGATTTGTAGCTTCAAATATTAACAATATATAAATTGATGATTATGAATAAATTAGCTGTAGTTGCATTAGGAGGTAATGCTCTTTTACGCGGTGATCAAATAGGAACAATAGATGAGCAGGAGCAAAACACTTTTGACACCCTTGAGAATCTGATATATTTAATTAAAGAGGGCTACGACATCGTTATCGGCCATGGTAATGGCCCTCAAGTAGGTAATATTCTAATGCGTAATGATGCAGGTGAACATATGTATGACATTCCGCAAATGCCGTTGGATGTATGTGTTGCCGATTCGCAGGGAGGAATTGGATATATGATTGAGCGGATGTTGCACAATGTACTTAAAAAGCATAATATCCAGAAAGAGATTGTTACGCTGGTAACTTGTGTTCAGGTTGATAAAGATGATCCTGCTTTTACGGATCCACAAAAAAGGGTTGGTAAAATTTATAACAAAGAGGAAGCTGATAAATTAGCCGCAGATAAAGGATGGGAATTTAAAGAGGAAGTAAAAGCCCATGGTGGTTGGAGAAGAGTTGTTCCTTCACCCAAACCAATCAGTATAATGAATGAAAAAGTAGTTGAAGCATTAGCACGCCAGGGAAATATTGTAATTGCTGCCGGAGGCGGTGGAATTCCTGTTTATTTTGACGAAAAAGGAGATGTAAGACCTTCTGAGGCTGTTATCGATAAAGATTTTGCTTCATCATTATTAGCTGCCCGTATTAAAGCGGATGAATTTTACATTTTAACCGATGTCCCTTATGTTTATATAAATTATAAAAAACCTAATGAGAAAAAATTAGAATTTTTAAGTAAAGCTGATGCTGACAAATACATGGAAGAAGGTCAGTTTTCAAAAGGTAGTATGGCTCCTAAAATAGGTGCTTGTTTACAGTTTATCGAAAAAGGTGGCAAAAAAAGTGTAATTACAGAAGCAACTAAATTAGAAGATCGTTCATATGGTACAAAAATTACCATGGAATATGAAGACTAAAAAATGAAACATTAATAAATAATAAATAATAATTAATAAATTGATAAGTTATGGCATTTAATTTAAGAAATAGAAGCTTTTTAAAGCTTTTGGATTTTACTCCACAGGAAATTAAATTTTTTTTAGACCTTTCTGCTGATTTAAAAAAAGCAAAATACAGCGGAACAGAACAGCAAAAATTAAAAGGTAAGAATATTGCGCTTATTTTCGAAAAATCTTCAACCCGAACACGCTGTGCCTTCGAGGTAGCTGCTTTAGATCAAGGTGCTCATGTTACCTATCTGGGCCCATCTGGATCACAAATCGGGCAGAAAGAATCGATGGCCGATACCGCAAGGGTATTGGGAAGAATGTACGATGGCATTGAATATCGTGGTTTTGGTCAGGAAGTTGTAGAAGAGTTAGGCAAATATGCAGGTGTACCTGTTTGGAATGGGTTAACCAATGAGTTTCACCC
>CAZWPU010000060.1:0-3751 GCA_964635605.1 uncultured Bacteroidales bacterium
GATTTAGCGCAAGTTCTTTATTTATCTCTTTTAATTTATCAAGATTTTGAATGTTCTTTGCCGAAGAGATAAACATCACATACATCCGTTTTCCCATAGGAGAATGGCCTATCTTTTTCATAGCAACATTTTTCGATACTTCGTCCAGCTTCTTTAAATAAGAAATTAAACTTTCGTAATCAAAAAGCATTTTATCGGTGCCCGGATAAAAACCAAAGTGCTCGGTTGGAGTAGGAATCTTTTGAGCTGTTACGAAACTTGTGTTTAATACACTTGCTGTGATAACCACGATCATCACAACAAACCATTTAAAAATTTGCTGATTAAAAAATTTCATGATAGTATAGGGTTAAATTTCATTACATAAGATTAAACTAAATATTTAGACTATAGTGGAATTCGAAAAGTTTAATTTTCCTTTCATCTCACAAATTCAAAATAAATTAATTCACGGGGGATAAACAATTTTATAATATCATATGTTAGATGTTATAAATTTATAAAATCATGTTGAGCCAATTAAAAACTATATTTTTAATTCTTTTTCTTTCTATCCTGTCATTCAGCTTATTTGCCAAAAAATACCCTGTTTACAATTTCGAAACCTTTAGCCCTGTACTTGAAAAACAAAATGATACTACTTATATCATTAATTTTTGGGCTACCTGGTGCGCCCCTTGTGTAAAAGAAATGCCGGCATTTAACGAACTCCACAAAAAATATAAAGATAGAAAAATAAAAATAATTTTAGTGAGCCTTGATTTTGGTAAAAATTTACAAACCAAGATTGAACGTTTTGCTCAAATACACAAAATAAAGCCAACCATCATTATTTTAGATGATCCGGATAGTAACTCGTGGATTGATAAAGTTAGCAAAGACTGGTCGGGGGCTATTCCGGCAACGTTAATGTACAATAAAAATAAACGAAAATTTTATGAGCAATCTTTTACTTTCAAAGAATTGGAATCTGCATTACATCAAATCCTTAATAAATAATTAAAATCAATCTATTAACTTAAAAATAATAAACTATGAAAAATTTATTTTTAATAAATCTGTTTATCCTGGCTGCATCCTTACAAACCTTTAGCCAGGGATATGTTGTGGGGGACAAAGCAGAAAATTTTAAATTAAAAAATGTAGATGGCGAATACATTTCGCTTTATAATTACACTCCGGCAGAAAAAGGAGCAATAGTTATTTTTACCTGCAATCATTGTCCATTTGCTATTGCCTACGAAGATCGAATCATTGAAATTGACCAAAAATTCAGATCCAAAGGATACCCTGTCATTTCGGTTAACCCTAATGATCCAAAACTTGTACCAGAGGATTCATTTGAAAAAATGCAGGTTAGAGCCCAGGAAAAAAACTTTCCATTTCCATACCTTATGGACAAAACACAAGAGATTTATAAGATGTACGGAGCAAAAAAAACTCCACACGTTTACTTGTTAAAAAAAGAAAATGGGGACTTTATTGTTTCCTATATCGGGACAATTGATGATAATTACAAAAATGCGTCGGCTGTTGAAAAGAAATATTTAAACGATGCAGTTACGGCACTTATAAACGGGAAAAAACCAAATCCTGATTTTACAAAAGCCATTGGATGCACCATAAAAGATAAAGACTATCAAAAATAATTTTTGGTTTTCCTTTTTTAAGGGGGAGGGATAATCATTATTCCTCCTTTTTTTATTTAAACGTAAACCACTAACTATTTTAAAAATTAGCAATTCTTATTTAACTTCGTTGCTTAAATGGAAGCCTTTTTTTCGACATATATTTTACCTGCCTCATTAGCTTTAATAATGATGGGAATGGGATTATCCCTTGACCAGCGCGATTTTACCAATGTTATTCGGTATCCCAAACCCATCTTAGCTGGAATATTTAGTCAGGTTATTTTATTGCCATTCGTAACGTTTCTACTTTTTGGATTTACCAATCTTGACCCTCATACTAAAGTGGGATTTATTCTTATTACTGCTTGTGCCGGTGGTTCAGCAACAAATCTTATTACACATATGCTGCGAGGGAATCTGGCTCTATCCATCTCACTTACTGCGATCAACAGCCTCATTATTTTAGTTACTCTCCCATTAATCGTAAATCTTGGATTAATTATTTTTATTGGTGTTGAACGTAGTATTCATTTACCCTTCTTCGATACTATCTTTGATATTTTGATTACAATTCTCATTCCTACTTTTATTGGAATGATCATCAGGTATTATCATTTCAGATTGGCCATAAAAGCCGAAAAGCCTTTAAAAATAATCCTTCCGCTTATTCTTTTATTGGCATTTATTGGCATCATATTTTTCGATAATAAAGCAAATAATAATAACCTGAGCAAAAACCTTAGTCTTATTCCCTGGGCATTACTGCTAAACTTTGTTTCAATGACTGTTATTTATCTTTTTGCCCGATATTTAAGGCTTGGAGGAAAAAATAATTTTACCCTTAGCATTGAAGTAGGTTTAAAAAATAGTATTATTGGTATTTTTGTAGCTAAATCTTTATTAAATAATAATGATATAGCTATGGTTTCTGTCGTTTATGGATCTGCAACTTTTTTTTCTACAATTTTATTTGGGTATATTGCAAAGAGAATCGAATTGTTAGGTTTTAGATTCAGAAAATTATTATAACTTTGAAAAGGATTTTATAAAAAAAATGTAAATTTAACCCCGTAGTGTAAAATTCATATGGCAAACAAATAATTAAAAATCAACAAAAACATCATATCACATGAAAACACTAAAACCATTCGTACAAAAATTTACCCTATTTTTATTATCGGGGATTCTTATTTTCACATTAGCTAACTGTAAAGGCGGTAAAGATGGTAAAACTACAGAGGATACAAAGGACAATAAATTAGAACGCAAAGAAGTAGAAAAAACAGTTCGCGAAGTAGTTTATCCGCTTCCTACAGCTTTTGAAGTAACGGAAATGATTAATAAAATTGAGGCTAGCTACATTATCGGTTTAACGAATGAAAAAGAGAATGTTGATAAATATTTTACGGATAAAGATCAGTCTCTAAATTTAGGTATTTTTAGTGCAGATTTAAGTTATGCCAGCACCTATCAAATGAAACAGGATGTAATGAATTACATGGAAGCATCAGAATATTTGATTAAAGAACTGGGCATTACCGGCGCTTTTGATCGTAATTTTATCGATAACGTAGAAGCAAATATTAATAATAAAGAAGAGTTAATCGATTTAATTACAATCTCTTTTTACGACACTTACGAATATCTCGTAAAAAATAACAAAGAAGATCTTTCGTTGCTTGTTTTAACAGGAAGCTGGATTGAAGCAATGTATATTTCCTGTAATATTTCCGAAACGGTATACAATGATCCGGAATTAGTTAAGATTATTTTACATCAAAAAACTTCTTTAAACAAATTACTCGAATTACTAAACGAACATAAGAACCATGAAACCATTAACAACTTAATGCAGGATCTTAATCCCATTAAAAAAGTTTATGATTCGATTGACGACACAGGAATAACAGAAAAACAATTAATTCAAATTAAAGAACAAACAAATATTTTACGAACACAAATCATTTCTTAAAAAAAACAAATAAAAACCAAAAGCTCGTGGGTAAAACACTCATGAGCTTTTTTTATTTTAGATAATTTCTTAAATTTTGTTCCAAAATAAAATTCATGAGCGAGTCGATATTAAATGCATTAATTCACTTGTTTGCCATTGTAGCCAA
>CAZWPU010000060.1:3851-9077 GCA_964635605.1 uncultured Bacteroidales bacterium
CTGGTTGTCGACAATCAGGTTATGGAATGGTCGGATAACCTGGCCTGGATAATGAAGGAAAAAAGTACAAAAACCGGAACTAAGTATAAACATTTATACCGTCAAAATTTATATGGGCAAATTGTTGTCCTGTACATAAAATCCATACAATCATTCATCTTTAGGTATTTTGGCGAACTTAACCTTTATATCGATGGAAAAAAAATTGTTAACGGTCGTACTTATTTTTTTAAAAAAGGTTCAATTATAAAAGGCCCAAACATTAATTCCATTTATTATTACGATATTGCAGCTTATTTTATTCGCGATACAGAAAAAAACCACATAATTTTTTCGGCCCAGGATGTTGAGTTCCATTTTAAAAACAGTAAAAACGGAATTCAAAAATTTAACTTTTCCGAACAATCGGGACAAATGATTGCAATTATGGGTGGAAGCGGCGTAGGAAAATCTACGCTATTAAATTTGTTGAGCGGAAAACTGAAACCTACCCGCGGAAAAGTAAAAATTAACGGTTATAATGTTCATTCCAAAAGTACTTCTTTAACCGGAATTATTGGTTTTGTTCCTCAGGACGATTTACTTTTTGAAGAGCTTACTGTTTTTGAGAATTTGTATTATAACGCTCAATTATGCTTCAGCGATTATACCGATGACCAGATTATTGAAAAAGTTAATACAGTCCTCTTTGACCTTGATTTATATGAAGTTAAAAATTTACGCGTAGGAAATCCTTTAAATAAATTTATAAGCGGGGGGCAACGTAAACGATTAAATATTGGATTAGAGCTAATGCGCGAACCCATTCTGCTTTTTGTTGATGAACCTACATCAGGGCTTTCGTCTATGGATTCGGAAAAAGTAATGAATTTGTTAAAACAACAAGCCCATAAAGGCAAGTTGGTTATCGCTAATATTCATCAACCATCGTCAGAAGTTTTCAAACTATTTGATAAACTTTGGGTTTTAGATAAAGGAGGTTATCCAATTTACCAGGGGAATCCGGTAGATGCCATTGTTTATTTCAAAACCATAACTTCATTAGTAAATGCTGCTGAAAGCGAATGTTCATGCTGTGGAACAATTAATCCCGACTTAATATTAAAAATTGTTGAAGAGAAAGAGATTGATGAATATGGTAAAGAAACTCACTTACGAAAAACAAAACCAGAAACCTGGTATTTTAGATATCAGGAAAATATTGAAAAAAAGATTGAACATAAACCCGAAGATATAAAATTACCCGACTCGGAGTTTAAAGTACCCAACTTTTTGAAACAGTTCAACGTATTTAGTTTACGGAATCTTTTTTCTAAATTAACCAACAAACAATACCTAATCATCAACCTGCTCGAAGCTCCGCTTTTAGCTTTAATTCTAGGCTATTTCACTAAATACATAACTCCTAACGGATATATTTTTGGTGAAAATAAAAACTTCCCTGTATTTTTATTTATGGCTGTTGTGGTGGCATTATTCCTCGGACTTACCGTTAGCGCTGAAGAAATTATTAAAGATCGGAAAATTCTTGAGCGCGAATCATTTCTCCGCTTAAGCTGGTTTAGTTATATCAATTCAAAAATTATTTTCCTTTTTGGTTTATCCGCTATTCAAACCTTTTTATATACAATAATAGGTAATGTAATTCTCGAAATCAATGGAATGCTTCTTCCTTACTGGCTCATTCTTTTTTCAGCAGCCTGTATGGGTAATCTTATCGGATTAAATATTTCATCAGGACTTGATTCCGTGATAGCTATTTATATCCTCATTCCATTAATTTTAGTTCCACAGCTTTTACTGGGTGGTGCCATGATTCATTTCGACGATCTGCATAAAAGTATTTCATCCAAAAAATACGTTCCGCTTGTTGGCAACCTAATGACTACCCGATGGGCTTACGAAGCATTAGCTGTACATCAGTTTAAAAACAATAAATTTGAAAAATACTTTTTTGATGATGAACAGATTATTAGCAGTGCCGATTATAAAACATCATTTTTAATCCCCCGGCTACGAAATAAACTAGAGTTTTGCATGCGCCGAAAAGATAGTGGTATAGATTCAATTGCTTTAGTAAGAGATTTAAAAATCATTTCGAACGAAATGGCCCATTTAATAAGAGAAACCGACCTACCTCCATTCGAATATATCCAAATGTTAAACGCACAAGATTTTAATGAATCTGTAATGGAGCATGCTTACGGATATCTTTATTATATAGAAATGAATCTTCTTGATGAAATGGAAAAAGCTAATAAAAGAAAAGAAGAAACTTACAACCTCCTGGTGGAACAATTAGGAAGAGATGGATTTGTTGATTTTAAACAACAATATTACAACAAAAAACTAGCAGATATTTTACTCAATCGCGATGAGATTAATAAAATTTACGAAATTGATGATGCTTTAATACAGAAAAAAGACCCTGTATATATGAATCCAACATCAAATATTGGTAGAGCCCATTTTTATGCTCCGGTAAAAATTATTAATCAAGTTAAAATTGAAACCATTTGGTATAATATTTTTATGATGTGGGTTGGTTGTGGAATACTATATTTTGCCCTGTATTTCGATTTGATAAGGAAAGGTATTAAGTATCTTGAATCGTTAAATCTTAAAGAACGGTTTTCGGGAATAAAATTTTAATACCCTAAATAACAGCATCATACAATCAATCTTTTTTATTCTTAAATGAGAAACTTATCCATAAAAATTACGTATTTATAAAAATATTGATATAGCAAACAAAAAATCCATGAGTCTTACAATAGAACAAAAATTAGATACTCCATATGTCCATTTAGAAAAAGGATTGATTGAGATATCTGGCAGGTTGCTTCCCGAAAATGTACTCATTTTTTTTAATCCAATCGATAATTGGATCTTAAAATATCTTGACCATCCTGCATCATTTACACAAATTAATTTATCATTAGCTTACATTAATAGTTGCTCGACAAAGCACTTATGTGATTTGCTTAAAGCCCTTGACAACAAACATCAGGAAGGTCATGATATGAAGATAACTTATACTTACGAAGAGGGCGACGAATCAGCGCTGGAAGTTGGCCATGATCTTGAATCAATATTAAATATCCCTTTTGAGTATATCCAAACTGAATCCAATTTAAAATCTCAAAAACGGATAAAAATAAAAAACCTTAGTACAGGTAAAGTAGGTGAAATTTCTCAAAAATACTGGGAAGCAATCAAAAGAAACGGACACGAAAAAGATTTTGAACTGCTTGAAAAAAATTAATTAAATTATCTATTGTAAAAATAGCATCTTTTAATATTCTAATCTATCTTTTTAACAAAAGCCCCTTCATAGCCAAAATATTTAATACTTTCAAGCATTGATTTTGCTTTATCGTAAGTACTAAAATATCCAAAAGTATACCGATAAAAATCATCGGTTCCTTTAGTAACCGAGAAGGTTGATAAGTTTTTAAAATACGTTAATTCAACAGGAACAATAAGGGCCATGAATTGAATCGTGTAATTTGCTGTAAATTGATTCTCTTTTATAAAGGCATCTCTGTACCCTTGTTCGTTTATTTTTAATCGAAGTTTTTGTGCTTCTTCATAACTGGTTGTAAAACCAATGGTATAGCGGTAAAAACCATCAGGGTATTTGGTAACAGATATATTTTCAACATCTTTAAAATAACTCAACTTCACGGGTGTTTTTAATGCCATTAGTTGAACTGAAAAAGTTTTCTCCCCTTTGTCGGTTTCAACCATTACAGATATTTCCTCTTTAGTTTTTTCTTCTACAGCAGACTCAAAAGTTTCTGTCGTAGCTAATGGCTCTTCTTTTATGTTCTGTTGGTCTGTTTCTGCTTTATCTATCTCGTTTTCTTTTGCAATAGTTTCAGCAACATACTCACTTTCAACGCCTTGTTCTACAGAATCATGCAATTCTTCTGCCATAAATTCCGGCTCTTCAGTTTTTAGTTGTAGCTCTGCATTAAAAGCAAAAAATTCTTTATCAAAATTCTCGGGAATGGTTATCTCCTGCTCAAAGGGTTCAAAATCATCGTTTAAAATAGAAATTTGGTAGGAACCTGGAGCTGTCTTAAAACTAAAATTCCCATGGTTTATTTGCATTGATTGCGTTAGCGTTTTTGTTTCTGTATCAAATATTTGTACTTCCAGTTCCTTGTCATCAATTAGATCCCCTTCGGCTAAATTATAGATAACTCCCTTAACCTGAATATCAGGCAATATCTTTAATTGATATATATCTTTTTTTCCCTGAGTATCATCTTCAACCTTGGCCATATATCCCGTGTTCTTCGTTTCACCGGGAACAAAAAATAAATCATCGGCTGGAGTGTTTACCGGAAATCCCATATTTATGAGTTTAGCAGGATTAGTTAAATCAATATAAAAAACATCATAACCTCCTATGGTATTATGCCCCTCAGAACTAAAAAACAGATACTTACCATCACGAGAAACAAATGGTGTTTCTTCATTAAAAGGAGTATTTATTTGAGGTCCCAAATTTTTCGGGTCATTCCATTTCCCTTTTTTATTTCTTGTTGACTTGTAAATATCCAATCCTCCAAGACCTCCTTCACGGTCGCTGGTAAAATATATTGTGTTTCCATCTGGTGACAAACTGGCATGCGTTTCGTTACTTTTCCGATGGCTGATGGTTTTGTGCATTTTTTTGGCATTGGTCCATTGGCTACCTTCCTTATAACTAACAAAAACATCGTTATCACCGGGATCGTCGGATACCAAATAAAGCTCATCCCCTTCGAATGACAACGACGATGTTTTTAAATAATACTTCTTACTAACCTGGTTCGTTATGTTTTTTGGAGAACTCCAGCTATCTCCATTTTTCTTCGAGATAAAAATATCAATATAATTTCTTGTATACGAAGTAAAAACCATCGTGTTCCCATCGCCCGAGAAAACAGGGTTAAAATTGGTATTTTCATCATTAATTTTATTTCCCAGGTTTTGTGCTTGCAGGCGTATGGGATCACCCATCATCTCTTCAGCATTTTTACAACTTTTAATATATTGGTTTACTAGAGGGTAATTATAATGATCAGCAGAAATACTTTCTTTATATTTTTGATACATATTCAATGCATCGTCCAATCTATTATCCCTTTGGTAAGCAATGCCAAGATATAAATACGTTTCTAATGGAGACCTGGTTTCTCTAATATCACGTGGGTTAAAATCGGCTGATGCATC
>CAZWPU010000061.1:0-8992 GCA_964635605.1 uncultured Bacteroidales bacterium
TGTCCGAAGCGGTTATGGAAGCTGCAGCTGCTGCTTACGATGAAGTAATTCATATATAATTATAAATAATATAATCAAAGAAAAAGAAAGTGGATGAGTAAAAATACGCATCCACTTTTTTGTTAAAATTAAACTTTAAAATCTTTCTCAAGGTCTTTAGAAAGAAATGAACAAGATATGTCAGAAAAATTGATGCTACTTGACAATTTCAGTACGCTGACTAAACAAGTTTTTGCTATAGTTACTTTTTGTTAACGATAACAGAAAAGCCAGCGTTACGATGATAAAAATAATGATCACACCCATATTTAAATCTGTGTGATAAAATTTTTTCTCGGTTTTTGTTTTGAACTGCATGTTAATTTTGAGTTTCTGGTTATTACTTTTACTTCGCTAATGAATTTTTTAATTTAAGCAATCAAAAGAATGATGTTAGAATATTTCAAAAGGTTGCGTAACTTTCAAAAATAAATCTAAAATCTAAACGCAACCAAATTTGTTTTTTATCCATCTAAAATTAGAACAGAAAAAAGTAGGCAAGCTTTTTGTTCGATTAAATTATTCAATAAATTTGTATTAATACAAAATCTATAAACCTGTTGGATAATTATATCGAAATAATTAAAGCTTGTATTAAAGGCGATCGTAAAGCACAAAAGCAATTATATCAATTATTTGCTGATAAAATGTTTGGTGTTTGCTTACGATATGCCGATAATGTTGATGAGGCTAAAGATATTTTACAGGATGGATTTATTAAGGTGTTTTTAAATCTTAAACAATTTAATTATAAAGGTTCTTTTGAAGGTTGGGTTAGGAGGATAATGGTAAATACCGCACTTGAAAAATTTAGAGATAAGAGTTATTTGTTTGCGGTAAATATGGAGCAGGGATATGAATCCAAAGATAGCGAATATGATCATATTCTTTCTGAATTAGCTGTCCAAGATTTGCTAAAACTGATTCAGGAGTTATCTCCACAATATAGAATGGTATTTAACCTATATGCTATTGAAGGATACTCGCACAAAGAAATTTGTGAGATGCTAAATATTAAAGAAGGAACTTCTAAGTCAAACCTTTCACGAGCTCGTGAAATTTTGAAAGAAAAAGTAAAAAAATATTATGGTATTAAAATAAAGTCTATTTGATGAGAGTGCAAATGAGTAATATGGATCAGGATTTTAGGAATAAGTTGAAGAATTATCAACAAACTCCTCCTGATGAAATATGGGAAAATATTGAACAAAAATTGGATGCCCGGAAAACATCAGGTTTTTTGTTTTATAAAATTGCTGCATCCATAGCAATTATATCTTTTATCGCTTCGTTATATTTCTATCTAAACAGAACCTCTTATCAATATAAATACGGCAACAATCAGGTTTTAACGGAAATAATTAAAGAAAACAAACAACTAAACTCTAATAAACTAAATTATACAGAAGTTTCTATTGCTGATAATAATTCCAGTGAAGAGCAAATAAATGGCAGCGTTTTTCTCCATCAAAAAGAAATATATATTAAAAATAGTCAACGGAACAAAAACGAGGAAATAGCATCACTAATGCCTCTTCCTGTAACTATAGAAAATCAAAAAAATAATTCAGCTATTGTTTTAAAAAAGAAACATCAAAAACGAAGTCTTTTTGCTGAAATTTTTCCCGAATTTTATAGTAAAAATTTTTCAAAAAATAACTCCAGTAATTCTAAAGCAAATAAAAATTGGATGATTGGAGGTGCTTTTGCTCCTGCTTATTCATATAGACATTTAACAGAAAACAATGCCATTACAGGGACTAATTATTATAATAATATAGAAAGCGCTGTTTTTACTTATTCAGGAGGAATTAATGTACAATACAAACCTCAAAAAAGGCTGTCCATACAAACAGGAATTTACTATTCATCCATGGGACAGGATATGGAGCATATTTCTGTTTATGCTAATAATATCTACAACCTAATGGATGAAAAATATCGAGATAGATACATTAATACATACAATATTGCCAATTCAGCAGGTGAAATAAACGTTAATTCCTCGTTGGTTTATTTTGATGAAACAGCTACAGCCAGAGTTAAAAATTTGAGTGATGCAAAAAGTAGTTATGATTTATCAGATCCAATTTTTAACAAATTAAACGCTAATATCCGTCAGAGTTTTGAATATATTGAAGTTCCTTTAATTTTTAGATACAAAATAATTGATAAGATCATTGATATAAATCTAATTGGTGGAGTTGGTGCACACTTTCTTATAGGGAATAATGTTTATTTAATTTATGAAAACAGTAAAGATGTAATTGGAAAAACCAATGGAGTTAATGATATCAATTATAGTGGTTCATTTGGTTTTGGATTGGAATATCCGATTCTGAATTCCGTGAATATACTTATCGAACCATCCATAAAATATTTTTTAAACCCCATTAATGCTAATTCAGCAGTAGAATCTCATCCCTACTCAATAGGTATTTATACCGGGGTAAGTTATTCATTTTAATTCTTCTTTTCAGAATAAAAATTCTTTAATTTTGTAACCTTTATCCAAAAATTTTGTTAATAAATTTTGGATTTCAATCTATTTAAAAAAGACCTTTATGAAATACCTATATACATTTGTTACTTTAATTTTTTTAGCCTTTCTTATTTTATTGTTTTCATTTTTCAGGCAGGGAAGAGAATCTGTTGATAATGATTATCGGGAAGCTTTTGAAAATAAATATTCAATTTTTGCTTTACCTATTCCCGAAAATTTAACATTTGCCGGCGAAGAAGTCCCACTCAACTATTTTGATGTACGTGAAGCACTGGATCAGGAATTACTTATAAATACCTATTGGCAGTCGCAAACAGTATTGTTTATTAAACGGGCTAACCGATATTTTCCGCGTATTGAAAAAGTATTACAGGAAAATGGTGTACCCGGAGATTTTAAATACCTGGTATTAGCCGAAAGTGATTTGAAAAATAGAGTATCCCCCGCTGGAGCTGTTGGCATTTGGCAACTATTAAAAGGTACAGCTGGGGATTACGGGCTGGAAGTAAATAACGAAGTGGATGAAAGATATCATCTTGAAAAATCTACGCAGGCAGCGGTTGAATTTTTAAAAGATGCTTATGATTTATTTGGTAGCTGGACCATGGCTGCTGCTGCTTATAATATGGGACGTACCGGATTATTACGCCAGGTTAACCGACAAAATGAAAGAAATTATTATAACCTTTTATTAAATACTGAAACAGCACGTTATATATACCGCGTTTTGGCTATAAAGTTAATTTTGGAGAACCCGGAAAAATATGGGTTTTATCTACGCGAGAAAGATTATTATCATGAAATTCCTACTTATACAGTCAAGGTAGATTCATCTGTTAGCGATTTTGCTGCTTTTGCGAATGAATATCAAATTAATTATAAAATTTTAAAATATTTTAATCCATGGCTCAGAGATTCGTTTCTCACCAATCCTAAAAGCAAAGAATATGCTATCGAAATTCCTGAACAAGGATACCGTAATTATTCATTAATTCATGATTATAACTTTGCAGATTCATCTCAAATTGCAGAATAATTTTAAATAATTGTACCCTTGGGAAAAGAAAATTTAAGCATTGTAGAAGAAAAAATGGTTAGAACTTCGGAAGTAAAAGTACTTGGTGCAAGAGTCCATAACCTTAAAAATATTGATGTCTCCATTCCTCGTAATAAATTAACGGTAATTACTGGTTTAAGTGGTAGTGGAAAATCGTCTCTTGCTTTCGATACCATTTATGCAGAGGGTCAGCGAAGGTATATCGAAACCTTATCAGCTTATGCCAGACAGTTTTTGGGAAATATGGAACGACCCGATGTTGATCAAATTACCGGATTAAGCCCTGTAATTTCTATCGAACAAAAATCAACCAACAAAAATCCGCGATCTACGGTTGGCACGGTAACTGAAATTTATGATTTCCTCCGATTGCTATATGCCCGTGCTTCAGATGCATACTCGTATGTTACAGGCGAGAAAATGGTAAAATATACCGATGAGCAAATTCTGAATTTAATCTTACAAAAATTTGATGGGAAAAATCTTATGATCCTTGCACCACAGGTGAAGGGTAGAAAAGGGCATTATAAAGAACTGTTTGAACAAACCCGCAAAAAAGGATTTTTATATGCTCGTATCAATGGTAAAATAAAAGAACTAACCCATGGGTTAAAACTTGATCGGTATAAGACTCATTTTATAGAAACGGTTATCGATAAATTAAAAATAACAGCAAACGATTCCAAACGGATTAAACGAACGGTTAAAACAGCGTTGCAACATGGTAAAGGACTATTGATGGTTTTAGAAAAAGATACTGACGAGGTTCATTATTTTAGCCGTAAATTAATGTGTCCGGTTAGTGGTATTTCATATAACGAACCGGCACCCCATACTTTTTCATTTAACTCACCGCAAGGAGCATGTCCAAAATGTAATGGTTTGGGAGTGGTTAATGAAATTGATGTAAAAAAAATTATTCCCGATCCTTCATTAAGTATTCGGAAAGGGGGGATTGCTCCTTTAGGAAAATACAAAAATATGCTTATTTTTTGGCAGCTAGACGCTATTGCCACAAAATATAAATTTACACTTGATACTCCCATAAAAGATATTCCTAAAAATGCTTTAAATATTATCCTTTATGGATCGGATGAATCGTTTAAGTTGTTGAATACTCCCTTAGGACAATCTTCAAATTATTTCTTAAATTTTGAGGGGATTGTCAATTATATCCATAATTATCAACAAGAACAATTTTCAAACAGTAGTAAAAAACGAACCGAGCAATATATAAAAAAAGTAGTTTGTCCCAAATGCAATGGGAATCGATTAAAAAAGGAATCGTTACATTTTAAGGTAGCTGAGAAGAATATTGCCGAATTATCAAAACTTGATATTGATGAGCTTTACCACTGGTTTCAAGAACTTCCTCAGCATTTAACCGAAAAGCAAAACCTAATTGCACGCGATATTATTAAAGAAATATCCGAACGTTTATCTTTTTTACTGGATGTTGGATTAAACTATTTATCTCTAAATCGGCCTGCCCGAAGTTTGTCGGGTGGAGAAAGCCAGCGTATTCGTTTAGCAACACAAGTGGGATCAAAGCTGGTCAATGTATTATATATTTTGGATGAACCAAGTATCGGATTGCATCAACGCGATAACCAAAAATTAATTAACTCATTAAAACAATTACGCGACTCAGGAAATTCTATTATTGTGGTTGAGCATGATAAAGAAATGATTTTATCGGCTGACCATATTGTGGATATGGGACCCAAGGCAGGTCGGAATGGAGGCGATATAGTTGCTGAAGGAACACCTGATGAAATTATCCAATCGGATTCGTTAACCGCCGATTACCTAAACCATAGGAAAAAAATAGAAGTACCCTCAACACGACGCGAAGGAAATCAAAAGGAAATTATATTAAAAGGAGCAAAGGGACACAATCTTAAAAATGTAATCCTTAAGGTTCCATTGGGAAAATTTATATGCGTAACAGGCGTTTCAGGTAGTGGTAAATCATCGCTTATTAATGAAACATTGCATCCCATTTTAAGTCGACATTTTTACCGCGCTAATAAACAACCTTTGGATTATGATTCGATTGAAGGAATTAAAAATATTGATAAAGTAATAGAAGTCGATCAATCTCCTTTAGGGAGAACACCCAGATCCAATCCGGCGACTTATACCGGAGTGTTTTCTGATATTCGAAAGCTTTTTGAACAAACGCCCGAAGCAAAACTTCGTGGATATAAAGCCGGTCGGTTTTCGTTTAATGTTAAGGGTGGCCGTTGTGAAACCTGCCAGGGAGCAGGGATGCAATCCATAGAAATGAATTTTTTGCCCGATGTATACGTTCATTGTAAAGAGTGTAATGGCAAACGATACAATCGCGAAACCCTCGAAGTAAAATATAAGGGTAAATCAATAAGTGACGTGTTGGATATGACCATAAACCAGGCAGTTGATTTTTTTCAGCCTGTTCCTTCCATCAAACAAAAATTAAAAGCTTTACAACAGGTTGGATTGGGATATATTAAGCTTGGACAGCCCTCAACAACACTTTCTGGAGGAGAATCGCAGCGGGTTAAATTATCAGCAGA
The DNA here is from genome assembly GCA_964635605.1 of uncultured Bacteroidales bacterium. Taxonomy (GTDB): domain Bacteria; phylum Bacteroidota; class Bacteroidia; order Bacteroidales; family UBA12077; genus UBA12077. The sequence goes on from CAZWPU010000061.1 coordinate 6,158, forward strand.
ACTAGCCAAACGAAATACAGGAAATACGTTGTATATTCTTGATGAGCCAACCACTGGATTACATTTTGAAGATATACGGATATTGTTACAAGTGCTAAATAATATTGTTGATAAAGGCAATACGGTTATTGTAATTGAACATAACATGGATGTGATTAAAATGGCTGATCATATTATTGATTTGGGCAAAGATGGCGGAGCCAACGGAGGGTATATCATAGCCGAAGGAACACCTGAAGGTTTGATCTATCATAAAGAAAGTTATACTGCGGAATATCTTAAACAGGAATTGAAGCTTTAAAATTAATGTCTTGCAAAATTCCCTATTGCTTAGAATTATTCAAAAAAAAGATTAATTTAGTGTAATCATATTTTTAAATATCGGTTTATGAACAACGACGACAAGATTAAAAATGTTTTTGATGACAGAGATTGGAATGAGATTCAGACTTCTGACTCTTGGTCAATATTTAAAGTAATGGCTGAATTTGTTGAAGGCTATTCAAAATTATCTCGTATAGGGCCATGCGTTTCAATTTTTGGATCTGCCCGTACAAAACCTGACAATAAGTATTTTAAAATTGCTGAAGATATTGCTTTTAAGCTAACAAAATGTGGATATGGTGTAATTACCGGAGGTGGCCCGGGTATTATGGAAGCCGGAAATATGGGTGCAAAAAAAGGGAATGGGAAATCCGTTGGATTAAATATTGACCTTCCATTTGAACAGTCCGCAAACCTGTTTATTGATCCGGATAAGCTGATAAGCTTCGAACATTTTTTTGTCCGTAAAGTAATGTTTGTTAAATATGCCCAGGGATTTATTGTTTTGCCCGGAGGATTTGGCACCCTTGATGAACTTTTTGAGGCAATAACGCTCATTCAGACCGAAAAAATCGGACGTTTCCCTATAATCCTTGTTGGCTCTGAGTATTGGAAAGGGCTGATGGGTTGGGTTAAAAATGTGATGCTTAAAGAAAAAAATATTAATGAAAAAGATTTGGATCTAATTCAGATTGTTGATACTCCCGACGAGGCTGTTGATAAAATTAATGAGTTTTATGCTCAATATCTATTGAGTCCTAACTTTTAAATTTATATCTTTAATCTATCAATTAGTGGGTACCGACAATTTTTGCCTGCTAGTTATACGTTACAATATGGTTGAAAAATTTATTAAGAAAAAATATTGATAATTTTAAACCTAAATTTATTGCATCTAAACAACAATATGGTTATAAACAAAAATCAATATTTATTAACAATTGTTGATAACTTATGTTGATATTTTGTTATTATTGTATTAAATAGCTATTTTTATTGGGTTATAGAAAATTAATACTTTTAGTATATGATAAAACATTTATTGCTTCTTATTTACACATGGATTGTTTTGGCAATAAGTTTTGTGTTCTCTGATGTAACATTAGAAATGAATGCCACCAAACAAGTAGAAGCAGGAAATGAAATAACCGTTGAGGTTACCTTAAATAAGTTGGATTTTGAAAGCTTTGCAAGATTTCAACAGGAAATTCCTGCTGGTTTAACTCCTGTTCCTGTCCATACAGCTAATGCAGATTTTAGCTTTAAAGATCAAAAAGTTAAATTTATCTGGCTTAAATTACCTGCTCAGGAAGAGATTACTGTAACCTATAAACTTAAAGTTGATCAACGGTTAAAAGGTAATTTTGATTTACAAGGAACTTTTTCGTATATTGCTGACAATGAGAGGAAATCGGTTGATGTAACTTCCCAAAATATTACCATTACACCTTCAGCCGATATCGATCCGAATTTAATTGTGGATATTAACGATTTTAAAAACCTGGTTAAACCATCTATAACAGAAAAACTTCCCATGGCCCAGGTAAAATGTATTCGTCAAATACCATACACAGGTGTTGAAGATAATGAATATATTGTTAATCTATTAGTCAATAAAGAAGATAAGGAGAAATTTGCGAAAATTCAGGAAAGTGTTCCTGACGGCTACGAAGCGGTTAGTATTGAAAATAAAGATGCTATTTTTACTTTTAAAGATCAGACGGTAAAATTTTTATGGATGAATTTACCTGCAGATCCTTACTTTGTAGTTTCTTATAAGCTGGTACCCGATAATGGAGTTACGGATAAACCAACATTGGATGGCACTTTTTCATATATCGAAAATGATAATACGTTAAGTATTGATATTATAGAAAAAGAGATTAATTTGGAAAATACTTCTCCTGAAAATTTAATGGCAATTATTTCTTCTGTTGGAGAAACTCCTTCAGCTCCTATTACTACAATGCAGCCAGGAGATTACAGTGGCGAAGTAAAAATTGAAATTGCTGAAAGTGCCCTACAAGCCATGCGCGAAGATACTAAACTGACCAATGTTCTTGAACCTGAGTCAGGAGTATATTATAGAGTGCAGATTGCTGCAGGTCATCGCCCCATTAACATCGATAGATATTTTAAAAAATATAATTTGGATAAAGAAATCCGTACCGAGTTTCATGAAGGATGGAGAAAATATTCTGTAGGTTCATTCTATGTTTATAAAGCAGCACGTGATTACAGGGTACATATTTGGAATACAACAACAATTGATGATGCTTTTGTTTCGGCTTATAATAATGGACAACGTATTACCGTTCAGGAAGCATTAATGATTACAAATCATGAATGGTATCGTTAATTTAAATGAATGTATTAAATGAGATTACATAAATTATTACTTGCTTTTATTGTTGTGCTTTTGGGATTTCAATTCTCCTTTGCTCAGGGTGGATATGAAGATCTTTTATTTCAGGAAGTTGAAGTGGAAAATCCGGTATATATGCCTGTGTT
>CAZWPU010000062.1:0-8933 GCA_964635605.1 uncultured Bacteroidales bacterium
CTCAAATTATCGGGCGCCCTTTAACATTTTTTTCAGCTTTGATTTATTCTGGATGAATTGCTTCAACCGGGCAAACATCTGCGCATGCACCACAATCAGTGCATAATTCAGGGTCAATTTTATAAATATCACCTTCAGATATAGCTTCAACCGGGCATTCATCTATACAAGTACCACAAGCTGTGCAGTCGTCACTTATTACGTAAGCCATGATTTTTTGATTTTAGTTTAAATTTTTATTTAATTCAATTACAAAATTATTCCCAAAATTTGAATAGAAAAACAAAACGTGATATAAATAACTTAATAATTAAAATTTAGAATCATTCTAAACAATATCTGTTTAATCGATTTTTCAGGCCTTATAACAATTATTTTATGGTTGTAAAAATTGGATAGCCATATAGGCCATAGTTCCTATACCTGTCTCTAAAGCTTTTTCGTTGATGTTAAATTTAGGCGAATGTAATGATAAACATTCTTTGTGGTTTTCATCGGCCACACCTAATCGATAAAAAACAGATGGTTTTTTTTGCGAAAAATAAGCAAAATCTTCGGATGTCATTCGGTAATCTAAATCAACAATATTTTTTGCTCCTAGAAATTGTTTAGCGGCTTCTTTAGCCTTCAAAGTTGCACTTTCATCATTGATTAAAACCGGATATCCTGATTTAATATTAATTTCTGCTTTAGCTCCCATACTTTGAGCCACTCCTGTGGCAATATCTTTAATTTTTTGATGTGCTTTCATTCTCCACTTTTCGTCCATTGTTCTGAAAGTTCCTTCAATATATACTTCATCAGGGATTACATTGGTTGCCCCGTTGGCCATAATTTTGCCAAAAGATAGAATTGTAGGGATCCCTGCAGGGGCTAATCTGCTGGTAATTTGCTGTAAAGCAACTATAATATGCGAGGTAATGAGCACTGTATCATTAATTTGCCAGGGCATTGCACCATGTCCTCCTTTGCCTTTAACCGTAATATAAATTTCGTCGCTGGAGGCCATATAAGCACCGCTTTTTATGCCAATTTTTCCTGTGGGTAGTTCTGGATAAACGTGTTGCCCAATAATTATTTCCGGTTCGGGATTTTTTAATACTCCTTGTTGAATCATTAATTTTGCACCTCCTGGTAGTAATTCTTCACCAGGTTGAAAAATGCATTTTACCGTTCCTTCAAATTCATCCTTTAATTCATTTAAAATAAGGATTACACCCAGCAATGATGCTGTATGTGCATCGTGCCCACAGGCATGCATTACTCCTTTGTTTTTTGATTTGTAAGGGATATTGTTTTTTTCTTCAATAGGTAAGGCATCGATGTCGGCTCTTAATGCAATTGTTTTTCGTTCGGGATTTTTTCCTTTGATCGTTGCAACAATTCCGGTTTCTGCAATACTCGTAACAAATTCAATACCCCATTTTTTTAAAAGGGAAGCAATATATGCTGAGGTTTTAAATTCTTGAAAAGATACCTCGGGATTTTGGTGTAAATGCCTCCTGATATCAACAACCTGTGAAAAATATTCTTTGGAGAGCTTTTTTATTTTTTGTTCTATGTTCATGATTATTTATCTAAAATCATTTTTATGGAAACAACTAACATGAAAATACCAAATATTTTTTTTAGTGTTTTAGCGGGTAAATGGATTGAGATTAGGGAGCCCAAATAACTTCCTAAAACAAAAGCAATAATTAATACCAGTGCAAACTTAAAGTTAACATAACCATTTTTGGCATAATTAAATACAGCGAGTATCCCTATAGGGAATAATAATACTGCAAGACTGGTGCCTTGCGCCTGATGTTGGGTAAATCCCATGATAAAAATTAAGGCCGGTACAATAATTATTCCGCCACCTATACCCATGGACCCACCAACGATTCCGGCTAAAAAACCTATGATAATCAGTACTATAATTTCGTGTAAACTCATGATAATTGGCATTAAAAATCCAAACTTAATGAAAAATAAAATATTCCGGGTGTAATTTGTTGATTTTCTATTCCCCAGGCCCAATCAAATCGGGCAAAATAACCGAACAACATGGTTCGAAAACCAAATCCGTATCCTGCAACTATCGGGTCGCGCTCTGTATCAAGTGTAATTGTAATTGGTCCACGGTTAATGACCTCTTTGTCATAGGCATTTTCTTTAGCATAAGGACTTATTCCTGTCCAGGCAGTTCCCATATCAAAAAATCCTACCAATTGAAGATTTTTCCAAAACGACGAATTCAGCGGATAACTTGAGAAATATTTTACAAAGGGCCATCTAAGTTCGGTATTAATTAACGCAAAACTGTTGCCATTTCTTATATTCTGCGGAAAACCTCGCAAATTGGTTGCCACAGCTTGGTATGCATATTCCTCATTATTATTAATTGGAATTTCCTCAAGCGGGATAAAAGTAGGTGTTTGTTGAGAGAAATTGGTCCAGTTATCAACACCTCCCAGATAATAGATTAGTTTATTTTTCCCGAATGATGTGCTTGCTGCGAAGCGAGAAGCTAAAATTAAATCTCGATGTATTTTTTGATAATGTCTGAAATCTGTGCCAAAAACAAATAAATCTGTTTTTGTTTTATTGACCTGATTATAGTATTCGGCAAAAATTTTATATCGTGTACCATTGTAAAGATTTACTCCTGTACTTATGGTGTTATCAAAAATATAGTCGAATTTAAAGCCTCCCCATATTTTATGAATATCAGGAGTTTGTAATGTGTTGCGGTCGGTAGCCATATAAATTTGTTTATCGTGGCGAAAAGTTACAGTACCTTTTAATGCGTTTATCTGGCTGAGAGGTATCGTTCGGATATACATCAGCTTATGTGTTTTTGTTTTGGAAACAAAATCCGGGGTGATATTTTCGAAGGTTTGTCGATGAAAAACAAACTGCTCATCTATTTTTCGTTTAAGATTTTCGAGGCTTATCAAATACTCGTTGCTATTAAAATCTGCCGAAAACCTCACGCCTGCAATTATTTTGTAATCTTCGAGCAAATCAAAAGCCCCAATTTTAAGTAAAGCATTAAATCCGGGATTAAAATACACTGCACCACCGGTAAAGGCCTGGTAAGTATTGTTTAAAAACCCAAAATCAACCTGGCTTACAATGTGGTCGGTATAAAATGTTCTTTCGTAAATCCGGATTTTAGGGAACTGGCGCTCGAGTTTTGTGGTATCTATTTTTTCTTTATTGTATTTGTAAGTAAAATAGGGTTTTTCAATTTCAAAGGTATATTGATTAATATCTGCATAATTATCTTCTGGCAATTGCATTTTTAACGTGTCTGTTATCGCTTTATTTTGTTTTTTAAATGATTGGAGGCTATCAATATTGCTTTGTCTATGGTATGTTTGGTGTAATTGTTTTTTTTGTAAAAATGTCGAATCTTGCAATGATGATTTATAAAGATGGTATTTCCCTTTCGTAAAATAAACAAATGAGTAGGCTGATTTATTATCACTTAAATCATGATTCAGTATATTAAAATGGAAGTTGGTTAAAGGTTTTTGTCTCATAAAATATCGGTAATGGATAGCTGTATCAATATAGCTTATGGTACTGTCAAATCTTCCCTGATATAGATTATAAATTCCATTTTGGTTGCTTAAATAAAGGTAGTTGTCGGGTTTTAAGCCCTCTGGTAATTTCTCATTAGTATAACCCGTTTGGGTTAAATTTTGGGTTTCATCGTTTTTCTTTTTTAAATCATAAAGATAAATATCCCGGCTAGGATAAAAATTATTATTGGATAATGTATCGGATGGTTGATTTGAACTAAATACAATTTTTGTTGCGTTTTGAATAAATCGCGGATTAAAATTATCAGCCGCATTATGGGTTATTTGTGTGCTTGTTGAAGAAGCCAAATGGAAAATAAACAAATTGGTTTCACCTTCTTTAACAGCAGAAAACACTATTTTAGAACCATCATCAGCATAATCAAAATTCAAAATTTTATCATAATGTAAAAGATTTCGTGAGGTAAGTTCATCTTCTTCTAGATTGTATTGAATAAGTTTAATGCCCCCTTTTTGCTCGGTGATAATGGTTAAAAAATTACCCGATGGATGCCAATCGATTATGGGATAGGTGTAATCGGTAATTTGTTTTATTTTATGCCCGTTTTGATAGATTTTATAATGGTCATCGGAATATTCGTCATAAATAAAAATTTTATATTTTCCCAGTTCATTCGTAACATATGCCATTTTATTTCCATTAGGGCTAAGTTTTACTTGTGTTATTTTTTGTTGAGGTTTGCTGGTTAGAATAATTTTTTGCGGTTGGTTTAAAGTATCGTTTGCCAGGGACTGGTTTTCAAAATACGATTCGTAATAATCGATCCATTGTTGAACGATTTCTTTAAAAGGCAAACCTAAAACATCAAGCATTGCACTGTTAACACCTTTATTTATCCGGGTAAGATAAATGATATCCGTAATAACCGTAGGACCGTAAAAATCATTAATGTATTTCCAAAATGAATGTCCGGCACAAGTTGCCTCTTTGCCGGTTAACCGATTAAATTTTTGGTATCGGTTGTGAACCAATCCATCTTTCAAGCGGTTTTCAATTTTTTCGTCCCATTCCTGGGATAAGTAAGAGGTTAATCCGTTTAAAAACCATTCGGGTAATTCGAGCATGGTAGCATTGGCAAAATTATCGGATAATCGATCTCCGTAAAGCATCTCCATGATGATTACTTCGGCAATAGTTTTTTTCAATTGTATGTTATAAGCTATATGATCGCCTTGAAAATATAAGTTGACTTTATTGTTCCGGATTTTTGTTATTCCACCGGTATTATATTCTTCTTTCCCTGTTACCAGTCCAATATTACTTTGTCTGAAATCTGTATATCGATTGTAAACAATAAAGTTTAATTTTTTTTTGAGTGTATGATTTAGTCGTTGCTCCATTTGAACGATTTCATCGCGGACAATTTTGCCGGTATATCTGGCAATTGCTTCTCCTTCCTGATTAAAATAAACATCGTAATTATCAAATCTGAAATAAGACCAGTAAAAATCATTATATTGTATTCTGTTTTTGCCAAAATTTATTTGATGTCCGTTATAAAATTGGGCATATACAGGCTGAATGATGAAAATAAAAAATAAAAATAATATGACTCTCCGGCTATTTTTCACAACTAAATGGAAATGTTTTCGTTAAATAAAGGATAAATTTAATTTGGCATGAATTTAGCATTTTAATCTCAAAAGTTAAAGTTTGTTAACCTTAATGATAAAATATTAAATATTATTATTTTTGATATTTATACCATTCAAAGTTATTTATTTTTATAAAAATATTACCACACTATGAAAAAGAGAGGATTTTTTATTTTAATTTTTTCCCTGATTACTGTTTTTGCTTTTGCCCAACAACGTGGGGCTAAAATATCTTTTGAAAAAGACGTACATGATTTTGGCAAAATAAAAGAAGATGGAGGTAGGGTTGCCTATGAATTTGCTTTTACCAATACAGGAAACGAACCGCTGGTAATTACAAATGTTAGAGCAACCTGTGGCTGTACAACACCTACCTGGACACAGAAACCCGTAATGCCCGGAGAGAAAGGTTTTGTTAAAGCTGCTTTTGATCCAAGAAACCGGCCCGGAAATTTTAATAAAAGTATTATAATCACTACGAATACAATTAATAAGACCCGGGTTATTTTAAGGATTATGGGTGAAGTGCTGCCCAGAGAAAAAACAATTGAAGATTATTACCCAAAAACCATTGGAGAGCTAAGGCTGCAATCAAATCATTTACCATTTACCAGGGTTTATCATAATCAGGTTAAAATCGACACATTAAAAATTTACAATGCATCTGACCAAATATTAAAACTTAGTTTTCAGAATGTACCAGAGTATTTAAAGCTCAAAGTTTCTCCTGATGAACTACGGCCTAAAGAGAAGGGTTTTATTATTGGCGAATATGATGGGCGGAAAGTTAACGATTGGGGATTTATTGTCAATAGAGTTTCTATGTTAATCAATGGTGAAAATATTAGAAGTAACTACATTACCATTAGTGCTAAAATTGAAGAGGATTTTTCGCAATTAACCGAATTGCAGCGTAAGAATGCTCCTAAAATTGAAATTGAAGAAAAGAATTTCAATTTTGGAAAAGTTCCTTCCAGTCAAAAACAAGTTGAGAAAAAATTTGTTTTTAAGAATGTAGGAAAGAGAGATTTAGTCATTCGAAAAATAAGAACCACCTGTGGTTGTACTACTGCTAATTTAGAAAAGGAAGTAGTAAAACCCGGGGAATCAAGTTCGTTTAAAGCGGTATTCAAATTTGGATCAAGAAAGGGAATGCAACGTAAAACTATTTATGTAATTTCTAATGATCCTTCAAATCCCGAAGAACGATTAACGATTAGTGGAGAAATTGTTGATTAATTAATAATTGATTTTGATCAATGCACCTAAAGAAATAGTATTGTGCTATTTCTTTTTTTATTATTATCTGAAAAGGGTGTTGTGAAAAATAGTATTATGCTTTCTTTCTATAGCAGGAAGTTTTAATTTCGTAGAAAATATTTTTGACATGTCGGATAAAAAAGAAAAAAATAAAGAGAAATTTAAATCCGCTTTAAATGTGCAGCGTGGGATTCAACAACCCGAATCCATAAATCCCGAGGTAATAAAAAAATTCAGGGAAAATAAAAAAATAAAACGATCGGTACAGGAATATGTAGATGGAATTATTAACGGGAATAGAACCATTTTGGGACAAGCCATAACATTAATTGAAAGTTCATTACCCGATCATAATCAAATTGCCCAGGAAATCATAGAAAAATGCCTTCCTTATGCAGGAAATTCCATTCGTATAGGTATAACAGGAGTTCCAGGTGTAGGGAAAAGTACGTTTATTGAATCAATGGGTAAATATATAACATCGAAAGGAAATAAACTTGCTGTTTTGGCTGTTGATCCAAGTAGTGAGCGTTCTAAAGGAAGTATCCTTGGGGATAAAACAAGGATGGAAGAGCTCGCTACGGATCCTGATGCATTTATCAGGCCTTCGCCTTCGGCAGGTTCGTTGGGTGGTGTTGCTCGAAAAACCAGAGAAACGATTGTTTTATGTGAAGCTGCCGGGTTTAATACTATTTTTATTGAAACGGTGGGTGTGGGGCAATCTGAAACGGCTGTACACTCCATGGTTGACTTCTTCTTGTTGCTAATGCTTGCAGGGGCCGGAGATGAATTGCAGGGAATTAAACGAGGAATAATGGAAATGGCTGATGCGATTGTTATTAATAAAGCCGATGGAGAAAATATCCGAAAAGCTGAACAGGCAAAAAACGAATACCAAAATGCACTTCATCTGTTTCCGCCTACTCCTTCGGGATGGATCCCAAAAGTGTTAACTTGTTCGTCGCTTGTTAAAACAGGAATTGATGAGGTTTGGAAAGTGATTAATGAATTTATTGAAAAGCAAAAATCAAACAAATTTTTTGCTTTAAAAAGAAAAGAACAAGCAAAATATTGGATGTACGAATCAATAAACGAATCGTTAAAAAACAATTTTTATCAGCAAGATAATATTAAAAATAAGCTAAAATTTTTCGAAGAGAATGTTTTACAAGGAAAAATGAATTCATTCCTTGCAGCCCGTATGCTTTTAAACGAATATTTCAACCAAAAATAATTTATATTTACATATATTAAATTCTGATTATGTAGAATTTTTTGTATGTTTATCGATCAATAATTTTATAAATTTTTAAAAAAAATCATAATGAGAAAGTTATTTTACAGCCTGTTGGCTATTGCATTTTTGTTTTCATGTTCAACAGAAACAAAGTATAATATTGAAGGACAAATTGAGGGTTTAAATGCGGGTTCAGCTATTCTTCAAAAAGTGGAAGATGGTAAGCTGGTAACCGTTGACTCGGTTGCGTTAAAAGAGGGTATGTTTTCCTTTAAAGGAAAGGTAGAGATGCCAGAGTATCATATCATTAAATTTGCTGATACATTAGATGCAATTCCTTTGTTTTTAGAAAATACAAAAGTTAAGATTGTTGCTCATATCGACAGTATCCCCAATGCAGATATTGAAGGTTCGGAAGTAACCACCTTATATCGAAGTTTTGAAGAACAACTGATGAATTACAATATGCAATTTAGAACGTTGTATAATGAATATATGCAAGCAAATATGGGTGGCGATATGGAGAAGGTAAAACAAATTGAAGCAGAATACACTAAAGTTGAAGAACAACAACAGCAATATATTAAAGATTTTATTCATGAAAATTCTTCAACCGTTCTGTCTCCTTTTATTACCTTAAATTATATGATGCCATATTTAAGCCTGGATGAGCTAGAAACTATCATTGAGAAATTTAGCCCAGAGGTTGCCGAATCTATATATGCTAAAGAACTAAATAAAAAAGTTAATGTATTAAAAAGTGTTGCCATTGGGCAACCATACATTGATTTTACCATGAATGATCCCGACGGAAATCCGGTTTCGCTTTCATCCTATGTTGGCGATGGATATGTTCTAATCGATTTTTGGGCTGGATGGTGCAACCCTTGTCGACAGGAAAACCCAAATTTGGTGGATGAATATGCTAAATATCATGATAAAGGATTCGAAATTTTTGGTGTTTCATTGGATAAAACCCGCGAATCTTGGGTTAAGGCTATTGAAGCCGATGGTATTACCTGGCCTCAGGTTTCTGAATTGAACTATTGGGATTGTTCTGCAAGAGAACTTTATGGTTTTAATTCAATTCCCCATAATGTTTTAATTGATCCGGATGGAATTATTATTGCCAAAGATTTACGTGGTGAAGAGTTAGGTAATAAATTAGTTGAATTGCTGGATTAAGGCATTTTCTAAATTTAAAAATAAAAAAGAGTGAGTGGTTGAATTGTCAACCACTCTTTTTT
>CAZWPU010000063.1:0-6420 GCA_964635605.1 uncultured Bacteroidales bacterium
TAAGCTTTCTGCTGGTGGAGTGGGACAGGGTAGTAAATCATCGTAGGAATACCCTTCTCTTTTAAATATTCTTTAAGTTGGTTTCGATCCATAGATTCATCCAGCACAAGGGTATATTGATGATAAACATGCGTAGATTTAGACGATCGGAGAGGCGTTTTTATTCCAGGTATGTTTGCCAGCTTTTCATCGTAATATTTTGCAGCTTTTTGCCTGGCGTTGGAGTAATCGTCCAGATATTTCAGCTTTACATCCAAAATTGCTGCTTGCAGGGTGTCGAGCCTGGAATTACAACCTATAATATCATGATGATATTTTATGGATTGTCCATGGTTAGCAATCATCCTACATTTCTCGGCTAATACCTTATCTTGGACAAACAAAGCCCCTCCGTCGCCATAGGCGCCCAAATTTTTTGATGGAAAAAAGGAAGTAGTTCCTATATGTCCAATGGTTCCGGCAAAAACCTTGTTGCCATCCGAGAAAGTGTATTTTGCGCCAATAGCTTGTGCTGTATCTTCCACAACATAAAGATGATGTTTTTGCGCAATTTGCATTAAAGGTTCCATATCGGCACATTGTCCATACAAATGTACGGGGATAATGGCTTTGGTTTTGCTGGTAATTTTATTTTCAATTTGTGAAATATCTATCGTAAAATAATCCGGATCAACATCCACAAATACCGGGGTTAATTTAAGCAAAGCAATTACTTCTGCTGTGGCAACATAGGTATGAACAGGGACAATCACTTCGTCGCCAGGTTGCAAATTTAAAGCCATTAATCCAATTTGCAAAGCATCGGTGCCATTGGCACAGGGAACCACTTGTGTCCCTCCCAAATATTCCGATAAATGGTTGGCAAATTCCTTTACTTTTGGCCCATTGATAAATGCAGTGGCATCAATTACTTTCTGGATTTCGCTATTAATCTCCTGTTTAATTTTTTCGTACTGACCTTTGAGGTCTACCATTCGGATGTTCATTATTTTGCTATTTATTTGTGTTATCTAATGCCCATAATCTGGCAAAATAATATGATTATAAAAATTATTAACATAAAACAAAAAAGCTCTAATTAAAAATCAGAGCTTTTCTGGTTTCGTACGCGTATTACTTAGCATAGTTAATAGCCCGGGTTTCTCGAATAACTGTAATCTTGATTTGTCCGGGATAGGTCATTTCATTTTGAATTTTTTGTGATATTTCGTACGATAACTTTTCTGCATCCGTATCGCTTATTTTTTCGCTTCCAACAATTACGCGTAACTCTCTTCCGGCTTGTATAGCATAGGTTTTCATAACCCCGGGGTGGGCTAATGCTAATTCTTCCAGATTTTTCAGTCGTTTAATATACGACTCAACCACTTCGCGTCGTGCACCGGGGCGTGCACCGGAAATAGCATCACAAACCTGTACAATAGGAGAGATGAGCGATGTCATTTCTATCTCGTCGTGGTGTGCACCAATAGCATTACATACTTCTGGTTTTTCTTTAAATTTCTCGGCAATTTTCATCCCTAAAATTGCATGAGGTAATTCCGGTTCATCGTCGGGTACTTTACCTATATCATGTAACAATCCGGCACGTTTGGCAAGTTTTGGGTTTAGGCCCAATTCCGAAGCCATAATAGCCGATAGATTAGCTACTTCACGCGAGTGTTGCAACAGATTTTGTCCGTACGATGAACGGTATTTCATTTTTCCGATTAATCGGATAATTTCGGGATGTAATCCGTGAACACCCAAATCAATGGCTGTGCGTTTACCTACTTCAATAATTTCATCCTCAATTTGTTTTTGGGTTTTTTGTACTACCTCTTCAATCCTTGCCGGATGAATTCTTCCATCAGTTACCAGTTGGTGTAGAGCCAATCGTGCAGTTTCTCTTCTAACAGGATCGAAAGCCGAAAGAATAATGGCTTCGGGAGTATCATCTACAATAATTTCTACACCTGTAGCAGCTTCAAGGGCTCTTATGTTTCTTCCTTCACGGCCAATAATACGTCCTTTAATTTCATCGCTATCAATATTGAAAACCGTAACCGAATTTTCAACAGCTGTTTCGGTAGCTACCCTTTGAACCGTTTGTACTACAATCCGTTTTGCTTCTTTATTGGCCGTCATTTTTGATTCTTCCATAATCTCATTGATTTGAGACATGGCTTCAGTCTTGGCTTCGGCTTTTAACGATTCAGTCAGTTGCTCTTTGGCTTCTTCGGCCGAAAGGCCGGAAATAGCTTCCAACTGCTCTACTTGTTGTTTATGTGTTTTGTCCAGCTCTTCGCTACGTTTTTCAACAAGATCCATTTGTATTTGTAAATTATCGCGAATGGCATCCAGCTCTTTCTTCATGCGCTGATTCTCTTCTATCTTTTGAGATAGCGCAATTTCTTTTTGTTTAAACTTATTTTCGGCAGCAATTAATTTGTTATTGCGTTCGTTAATTTCTTTTTCATGTTCACTTTTTAAGTGAAGAAATTTTTCTTTTGCCTGTAAAATTTTGTCTTTTCGTATTACTTCTGCCTCTGTTTCTGCTTCTTTAATAATCTTTGTGCTTTTATTGTGAAGTGCTTTATCCCAAATAAAATAAGAGATTACACCACCAACAATAAAACCACTCCCAGCAGCAATTGTAGCTACAATTGGTAAAGAGACCACTCCTAATATGGTTGTAATTATTGTCATATGTATTAATTTTTAAAGTTTATAAAAAACCCGCATTAACTTCTCTAATTCTCTAAAAACCCCAGATTAATATGGGTGGAGCTGCTATTCGATGTCGGCCGTCCCCTGCTCCCGAAGGAGTTCCAATAAATTGGAATGGGGCCTGCCCTTGACCAAATAAGCTTGGCTCCAATTGATTAAGTGTTGAGTTTCACAGACATTAAAGAAATAATGCGGGCTATAATATTATATGTAAAGAACGTTTAGTATTCTCTTTTTAAAAAATCTTCTAATTGGTTATCTAATTCTTGTATTTCTTCTAAAACAGACGATGTATCTGCAGTACTATCATTTTCTATTACCTGAATCACATATTGAAGAGCTGCCATAGCTAAAAAATCCTGAACATCTTTATCAGAGTATCGCTGTTTATATTGCAATACTTTTTCATTGATCAGTTTAGCCGCTTTTCGAATCTTCTCTTCATCATTGCGATCTATTTTTAGTGGATAATATCTGTCCGCTACATTTACCCTTATGGATAATTTTTCGTCCATTATAATTAATTTATTCTATTTATTCAAAAGAGCAATACATTTATCAATCTCCCGCACAATTCTGTTAATATTTATTTTAGCATCATGCTTATCGCCTGTTGATGCCAAAATACTTTTTGCTAATTTTAACTTGTTGTATTTGTTTTTTATAAATTCTAATTCAGATTCTTTATCTTTTAATGCTGTTTTTAGTTCGTTTTTTTCTTTTAATAATTCTGCATTATCGGTTTTTAATCGCTCATAAAGATTGAAAACCTTTTCAATTTTATGCTTTAAATGATCTAATATTATACCTTGTTCAACAGCCATTTTTATATTTAATAAGCTTTGCAAAAATAATACAGCTTAAACTATTTTAAAAATATTCGATCTTTTAATTTAAAATAAAACAAATTAAATTTTAGTTTTGTTGTGCTTAAAATCAAATATTTTAATCTGTATAAAATTATAGAAAATAATGCAATTTAAAAAGATAGCTGTACTTTTTTATTTTTTTGTTCTTAGTAATATAGTTTTCAGTCAGATAAGTTATGAGAATATTCATTTTTGTTCTCCTGTGGAGATTCCCATTTTTTTATCTGGAAATTTTGGAGAATTACGTTCTTCTCATTTTCATGCTGGTATTGATGTAAAAACAAATGGCGTTGAAGGGAAAAAAGTTTTTACCATAGAAGATGGATTTATTTCACGAATAAGAATTGCTGCCGGAGGTTATGGCAAATCATTATACATCGAGCATCCCAATGGATATACTTCCGTTTATGCCCATTTAAGCAGGTTTAATAACAAATTAGGTAAATTGGTTAAAGACCTACAATATCAACATCAGGAATTTGAAATCAATTATTTCCCCGAAAGAAATCAACTAAAAGTAAAAAAGGGTGATTTAATTGGATTTTCAGGTAATTCAGGCAGTTCTACAGGCCCTCATTTGCATTTCGAAATAAGAGAAACAAAACGTCAAATACCTGTTAACCCTTTATTTTTTGATTTTAACATTACCGACCAGATTCCACCGGTTTTTTATTCCCTTTCTATTTATCCATTGGGCGAATCGGGGTATGTTAATTATGCTGATAAAGCAATAAATTATGAGGTAGTTAAAAGAAATCATTTTTATTCGGTTAAAGATACTCAGGAGATTGTTGTGGCAGGACCGGTTGGTTTTGGTATAGATATCAACGACTACCTTAATAATTCCCATAATCCCTGCGGGATTTATTCGTTAAGTTTATTTGTTGATAGTTTGAAAATCTATTCGCATACGATAAATAAAATATCTTTTGCCGAAACCGGATTCATTAAAAGTCATATCGATTATGCCGAAAAGAAAAGATCGAAAAAAACGGTGCAGAAAATGTTTATTGACCCTAACAATCAGTTGTCTATTTATCAATCGGTAATTAATCGGGGAATTTATAATTTTGATGATGAAAAAAAATATACCATAAGTGTTGTTGCTACGGATGTTTATGGAAATAAGTCGAAATTGGTATTTGAGGTTATTGGAAATGGGATACTGCCACGCCCTGATTTGAGAAAAACGACCAACGGAGATCTAATGCATTGGGAGAAAAAAAATATTTTTGAAAACGATGACATAAAAGTTGTGATCCCCTCAAATGCGCTTTACGATACCCTTAATTTTAAATATCAATCCGTAGAAACACCTGAGCATGCATTTTCCAAATTACATCATATTCATAATGAATATACACCATTGCATAAAAATATAAACCTTTCCCTTCGAATTGAAAATCTCCCTGAGGCCCTTTCAGAAAAAGCTTTTGTTGCACAAATTGAAAAGAATGGTAACGGAAAAGAGGAGAAAATTATCTTTTGTGGTGGAGAAATAGAAGGAGATTTTATTATAACTCAAACCCGCTCGTTTGGTTTGTATACAGTACTTGTAGATACGATAGCTCCTATAATTGAGCCGGTCAATTACAACGGAACAACCATTCATCCTGACAGTCAGCTTAAATTTCTGATTACCGATGAGCTTTCTGGAATTCAATCATTCAATGGATTTATTGATAACGAATGGGCACTATTCGAATATGACGCCAAAAATGATTTGCTGTTTTATTCTATTGACAAAGAGAAATTAGAGAAAAATAAGCAACACGAGCTGGAATTGTTTGTTATAGATAATAAAGGGAATATAGCAACTTATTATTCAACTTTTAATTGGTAATGTTATGATAATGAAAAGAATTTGGCCACTAACTGTTTTTTTGATTTTAGCAGGAATATTTTCTTGTTCACGAGTTTCCATAAATCCCGAAATAACGGAGCAGGATCTTTTTAAACATATCGATTTTTTAGCGAGTGATTCGCTAAAAGGCCGATATCCTGGAACGGCAGAAGATAGGGTAGCCGCTGAATATATTGCAAGCGTTTTTGATCACTCCGGCTTGGAACTCCTTTTTGATGATGGATTACAAGCGTTTGAAGTGGTTTCGGAAATTGAGACAGGAGCGAATAACCTATTACGTTTTCAACAGAAAAAATTTCGTTTACATAACGATTTTATTCCCATATCATATAGTGCTTCGGCCGAAATAGAAAAACCGGTTGTGTTTGTTGGTTATGGTTTGAAGATTGATGACAAACAATTTCAAAAAAATGATTATGAGAAAATGGAGGTGCAAGATAAAATAGTTCTAATCCTTCGTGGTGTTCCTAATAATCTGCCTGAAAAATATTCGTCCTACACCGGATTACGTTCAAAAGCAATTACAGCTAAAGATATGGGAGCAGCAGGTGTCATGTTTGTATCTGGCCCACAATTTGATAAAGAGGATGAATTGTTGATTTCTGATAAACCAGAAGGAAAACTTTCCCTTCCGATTATTCAAATAAAAAGAAACGTTGCTAACGAACTATTGTCGGATAAAAATTTAACCGTTGCAGAACTGGAAAAATCGCTTAATGAAATAAAATTTTTTCATTCCTTCTTTTTAGAACAAAATGTATATCTAAAAACGGATATTCAGGCAAAAAGAAAATATACTTATAATGTTGTAGCTCAATTGAACTCAAAAAACAAAAATCGCTATATTGTAATTGGAGCTCATTATGATCACTTAGGATTTGGTGGACCAGGAACAGGTTCT
The DNA here is from genome assembly GCA_964635605.1 of uncultured Bacteroidales bacterium. GTDB lineage: Bacteria > Bacteroidota > Bacteroidia > Bacteroidales > UBA12077 > UBA12077. The sequence goes on from CAZWPU010000063.1 coordinate 6,344, forward strand.
AGAATGCCTAACACAACAGCCAGTCACAATGGCGCCGATGATAATGCTTCAGGAGTTGCTGCCATGATAGAGATTGC
>CAZWPU010000063.1:6520-8910 GCA_964635605.1 uncultured Bacteroidales bacterium
CAGGAAGGATATGGCCCTTCAGATCACTCTTCTTTTTACAGTAAAAATATTCCGGTGCTCTTTTACTCTACAGGTGCACATATCGATTATCATACGCCCAATGATACTGTTGGGGCAATCAATCTTAACGGATTAGTGGATGTTACCCAATTTATTTACGATCTGGTTTTTAAATTATCTTCCGAAAATGTTTGTTTAACATTTCAGGAGGCAGGACCTAAGGTGCCCGATGGTGATTATAACCGAAGAGAGTTAAAAGTAACTTTAGGTATTATGCCCGATTTTTCGGGCGTAGAAAAACGTGGTTTGCGGGCTGATCTTGTGATTAAAGGAAAACCTGCCGATAAAGCCGGAATGAAATCAGGGGATGTAATTGTTGCCTTGGATGGTATGCCTGTGGGTGATATTTATGAATACATGGAAAGATTAAATAAATTGAAACCCGGACAAATTATTACGGTTGAAGTTATTCGGGATGAAGAAAAGAAAGTGCTTATTGTACAATTATAATTGATTGAAAATGAAAAAAACAATTTTTTGGATACTTGCTATATTTATTACGTTAGCATCAGCTTATTTTCAACGAAAAACAGGGCCCACAAAACCAAAAGAATCTAAAATAGCATTCGAAAATAGAGGGCTGGATTTTCAACTTCCACGAACGCATGTTTCGACCAAAGATTGCAGGATCATTATTCCGGTAGAAGATTCATTAGTTAAAGGTGAAATAATGCTTAAACGTTATCCTACTGATGATGACTGGAGTAGTATTGATTTATTTTATGAAAATCAAGCATTAACCGCATACCTACCTAAGCAAGCTCCTGCTGGTAAGCTGAAATATTATATTCGTTTTTGGGAAAACGATTCACCCGATAACCGTAAAAAAACACAAGAGGTGATTATTAGATTCAAAGGCGAAGTTCCTTCCTGGGCTATGATTCCACACGTACTTTTTATGTTTTTAGCCATGTTAATATCCAATTTGTCGGGTTTATTGGCTTTAGGAAAAATAAAACAACAAGTTTTTTATGGAAGATTAACGTTAATGTTATTAATTGCCGGGGGATTGATATTTGGCCCTATCGTTCAATATTTTGCGTTTGGCCAGGCCTGGACAGGGATTCCTTTGGGATGGGATTTAACCGATAACAAAACCCTGATTGGTATTATATTTTGGATTGCTGCCGTTGTAGCAAACAGAAAAAAAGCAAATTACACATACACGTTGATTGCATCCATTGTACTTTTACTAATTTATATTATTCCACATAGTTTGTTTGGCTCAGAATTGGACTATGAAAAAGGCGAAGTAATAACTGGCATGATTCATGTCTTTTTTTAATTTATTGTTTTTTAAAAATTTATTTATTTGATTTCTTGCGTAAGATATTAGTAAAAATAATGAATTGAGAGAATTGTGCAGATTTTTTTTATTTAAAATCATGAAATAAAAGAAACAAATTTTATTCCTTCATAAAATTTTGTATTTTTAAACGGCAAAAGCTTTTTTTCCTTTTGCCGTTTAAAAATGAGTTAAAAATTATTACCTAACCTTAAAAGTTAATATTATGAGCAATCAGGGATTTAGTTTTAAGAAATTTTTCGAAGATTCAAAAAAAGCTCTTTTATCTCCAAAAGAGTATTTTTCAACCATGGAAACCACTGGTGGAATAGGAGAACCTTTAGTAAAAGCTTTAATTTATGGAGCCATTGCAGGTATTTTTGCATTAATTTGGAGTTTACTAAATTTATCAACCTCTTCTGGTTTATTTGGTGGCGGCGTTGGCATTCTTGCCTTAATTTGGTCAATTATAGCAGCTGTTATTGGAGTATTTATTGGAGCTGTAATTGTATTAATTATTTCATCTATTGCAAAAGGCAATTCAGAGTTTGAACCCAGTATGCGTGTTGCTGCTGCTATAATGGTAATTATGCCTATTAGTGCTTTTTTTGGATTTTTAGGAGGTGTTCGAATTATTAGTACTGTAATTAATTTGGCAATTAACCTGTATGGATTATATTTATTATACCTGGCCGTTACGTTGGCATTGAAAGGTGAAGATAAACCTGCTAAAATTGTTTCTTATGTTTTAGGGGGCTTATTAATTTTATTTTTTATAATTGGATTGGGTACCCGAAGCGCAGTGAATAAGTTCTCGAAAAGCTATGAAAAAGAAACGAATAAAGTATTAAAAGAGTATCAAAAAACTGCCGAGGAGGCTGCTAAAGAGTTTGAGGAAGCAAGTAAAGAGATGGAAGATGATGAGTAAACAAAAAATAGTAATTATTAAAAAAGCAGGACAATCTGTCCTGCTTTTATTTTTTCTCTTTTGCACAAATTAGCTTACTCTTCAATAACTTCTTCAGCTTCTTCTTTAACTTCTTCT
>CAZWPU010000064.1:0-3908 GCA_964635605.1 uncultured Bacteroidales bacterium
TGTTTTAGGCCAGCAGGAAATAATTGGTAAAGTTTTTAGAAAATGTACCTGCGAACTAAAAAATAAATATTGTGGTTTACAGTGTGAAGTTGGTAGCTCCCGTCTTGACCTGAAACATCAAATGAAATATCTGTAGATTCATAAATTAATATAATTGAAAAAATAAAATATAAAATGATTGAACTAAAAATACCAAGTCCAGGGGAATCGATTACCGAAGTAGAAATTTCAAATTGGCTGGTTGAGCATGGTGATTATGTAGAAAAGGACCAGGAAATAGCCGAAATAGAATCCGACAAAGCTACATTACCGCTTATTGCTCCTGAAAGCGGAGCCATTGAAATTATAGCGTCTGCAGGAGAAACCATAAAAGTGGGAACTGTAGCATGTAAAATAGATACATCGGCAGAACCACAGGAAGCAAAGCAACAGGAAGAACCTAACAAAAAAAATGAAGAACAAAAAGAAGAAAAACCAGGGCAAAAAACAACTGAACCAGAAAAAGATATAAATGAAAAGTCAGAATATAAAAATGTTAAGATTTCGCCCATAGCACAAAAAATGATGCAGGAGAAAGGAATTAATATCGAAGATGTAATTAACGGGCTTAAACGAATTGGCAAAAGGGAGGTAGAACAAACATTATCACAGCCATCAGATTCCAAAAATAGTATTCAAAGAAAAGCTGGAACAAGGGATGAAGAGCGGAAAAAAATTTCGCAGTTACGCAAAAAGCTAAGTCAACGACTGGTATCTGTTAAAAACGAAACAGCAATGTTAACTACCTTTAACGAGGTAGATATGAGCGAAATAATTGCTTTACGCAAAATATACCAAAAGCAATTTATGGAAAAACATGAAATAAAGCTGGGCTTTATGTCCTTTTTTACCAAAGCGGTTACCATTGCTTTAAAAACATTTCCAGCTGTAAATTCACAAATTGATGGCGAAGAAATTGTTTATCCGGATTATGCGGATATAGGAATAGCCGTACAAACACCTAAAGGATTAATGGTACCTGTGGTGCGCAATGCAGAAACCATGAGCTTAGCTGAGCTTGAGATTAAAATTAAAGAACTCGCCGATAAAGGTCGTGCAGGAAAAATTTCTATCGACGATTTATCCGGAGGTACATTTACAATTACGAATGGTGGCGTTTTTGGTTCGTTACTCTCCACTCCTATTCTAAATCCGCCACAATCGGGTATTTTAGGCATGCATAATATTCAGGAACGGCCGGTAGCCATAAACGGAAAAGTGGAAATAAAGCCCATGATGTATATTGCATTATCATACGACCACCGAACGATTGACGGAAAAGATTCGGTTGGATTTTTGGTTAAAGTAAAAGAATTGCTGGAATCCCCCTACAAACTTTTACTAGGAGCTAATAATGCGGATAAAATGTTGCTGGATTTATAAATCCATATCATTGGCAACACCAAGCAATCCCAGATATAATAGTTTAGCTGCATCTTCCATTATTTCGGGAGTTAATGCATCCACATTATCCAACGGATGATGGTAATAAACCGGCTTAACACGGTTGGTAGTACCCACTGAAAATGATTTATAGCCATTCATGGTAAATACGGCACAATCGGTTCTTGGCCTGGTAGTTACCGGGCGTGCTTTTGAGGTACGCATATTTCGGTGAATATAATTATCATTTGCCGCTATAAAATGTTTAGTGATTTCAGGAAAAGAGGCTCCTCCCCACAAAGCCAAACCAGTACCGTTTCCTACCATATCGAGGTTAATCATACAAATAATATTTTCTTTAGGTACTTTAGGATGATTTACATAATAAGTACTTCCTACAAGTCCACATTCTTCGCCACCAAATAATATGAACATTATCGAACGCTTAGGTTTTACTTCGGATTGTGCTAAAGCTTTTGCAGCAGCCATTATATCTACAACTCCTGAAGCATTATCTAATGCTCCGGGTAATAATTTACCGGGATTTCCCACTGCATCCAAATGTGCTCCAACAATAATGACTTCATCTTTAAAATCTGGATCAACACCTTCAATAAAACCAATTACATTGCACGATTTTGATTGCTCAAAATGTTTGGTTTCTGCTGTTAGTTTTGCTTTGCCTACTAAGGCAAACGAATTGGGTTCTAAATTCTTATTGATACTTTCTTTTACTTTTTGATAATCTTTACCCGATACATCAAAAATATCATTGGCTTCTTCTTCTCCAATATGAGCATAAACAATCCCTTCGTGATACGATGTATTGGGGTTAGCTAGTTTACTAATATACAACCATCCAATAGCACCATGCTTAACTGCATTATTAAATTTATATTGATGATAATCATACGGAACCCATTTTTCCATCTCCGGATTATTTCTCCCAACGGGCAAACCCGATTCCATGATAATTATTTTCCCTTTTACATCCAAAATGGCATAATCATCATATCCTAATTCGGATGCGGTAATTCCATAACCCACATATACCAGATCAGATTCTATTGTTCCTGAACCAGAATTTTGTCCGGGAAAATATTCTTCAGGGAAACGATAATCCTTAACAACTTTTTTTCCATTTTGATTTTTATAAATATAAGAAACCGAACCGCTGCTAAAAACCTCGGTATAGGGATTTTCAAAATATTGAAAACAAAAACCATTATCACCCTTAGGGTGAATATTCCATTCTTCAAACTTGGATGCGACCCACTGGGCCGATTTTAAGAATTCAGGTGATCCGGACAATCTCCCTTTAAATTCAGGAGAAGAAAGCTTCTTAGCATAATCTAAAATATCATGACTCGATATAGAATGAAAAGTTTCAGAGACATGATTCAAATCAGATTCTTGACTTTTAAGATTATACGCTACGGATAAAAAAAATAGATAAAGGAAAATTCTTTTGAACATCATTTTAATTATTTAAGTTTATTATAATATATTGACCAAAAAATAGTTTTATCGTTAAACGATATCTAAATATAAAATTAAAAAACAAAAACTATATTTTTTAAAACCATTATGCTATTTTTAAGTAAAATAGAATAAAACAAAGCGTTTTATGATAAAAAAAATCATCCTGATATTATTTACTTTATTTCTGTTAGCAAAGAATACGCAAGCCCAGATCCCAATTAATGTTGGAAATAAAAGCATAGATTCGCTTTATTATAAAAATAAAACTTACTGGATAACTTTAACCCCTTTTTTCTTTGTCGACCATAAGTTTTCACCAGATAAGGGAGAAACCTGGTTAGACGTAGGTATGTTTGGAAAGAATGTAAAACCCTTAGCCAAGCCAGATTCTATGGCTTATCAAAATATTCGTATTTATTCGTTTACTCGTGCTGCTGGTATTGCTCAAATGTGGGTAATCGCTCCTTTACTGGCTTATAAGCACTATACAGATAAAGGAGATGTAACAAGTACCGGAAACGAAATCATAAACAATAGTACTTACCGCGAGGAACAAACAGCTTATTTACCCACAGCAATTATTATCTTTTTAACCGGTACTTTCACCTATCATGTTTTATCTAAAACTTTTCTCTTCAGGTCTTTACATGATTACAATCATGCGGTTTTAGGGAATGAACCATCTTTTCAGTTTTCATTTACATTAGATCAAAAAACCAATACACCACAGTTATCGCTGGTCTGGAGATTTTAAAACGAAAATCAAATCATCCTTTCATGTTATTCTACTTTTTTGTTTAAATGTAAATGGAAAATTGCTGTTAACCACACAGTATTAAAGCTGTTATCTATTAGCAATTAAACTTTTGATTTAGTATCTTGTCAAAGTTTTATAACTCAAAATCATCCGAACAACATGAAAAAAATCTTTCTAATTCTTATTGTAACAATTTTAAGCCTCAATTTTATGTGTGCACAAGATCGAATTACAGGCAAAACATTTG
>CAZWPU010000064.1:4008-8874 GCA_964635605.1 uncultured Bacteroidales bacterium
ATTTTAAGCCTCAATTTTATGTGTGCACAAGATCGAATTACAGGCAAAACATTTGCTACCCGTTCAGAAGTAATTGCAAAACATGGAATGGCAGCTACCAGTCAACCCTTAGCAACTCAGGTTGCTTTATATATTCTTAAAAATGGCGGTAATGCCATAGATGCTGCCATAGCTGCTAATGCTACCTTAGGGTTGATGGAACCCACAGGAAATGGCATTGGAGGAGATCTTTTTGCCATTATATGGGACGCTAAAACCCAAAAAATATATGGTTTAAACGGCAGCGGGCGATCACCCAAATCATTAACCCTTGATTATTTTATCGAAAACGGATATGAAAAAATCCCAGCCTATGGTCCCCTTCCGGTTTCGGTCCCCGGATGTGTGGACGGATGGTTTGAGATGCACAAAAAATTTGGTTCCATGGAAATGGTTGAGATTCTTCAACCTGCAATTAATTACGCTCGCGAAGGATTTCCCGTAAGCGAACTTATTGCTTATTATTGGGGACGTAGTGCTCCTTTTTTAAGCCAATATCCAAACTTTACCGAAATTTTTACAATCGACGGGAAAGCACCTGAAAAAGGAGAAATATTCAAAAACCCATTCCTGGCTAATACCCTAGAAAAAATTGCAAAAAATGGACGAGATGAATTTTATAAAGGCTCAATAGCTAAAGAAATTGCACGATACATTAAAGAACAAGGAGGATTCTTATCCTACGAAGATTTAGCAAACCATACATCGGAATGGGTAGAGCCCATTTCTACGAATTACCGTGGGTACGATGTTTGGGAATTACCACCAAACGGACAGGGAACAGCAGCTTTACAGATTCTTAATATTTTAGAAGGATACGATATCGCTTCCATGGGATTTGGAAGTGCTGATTATATTCATACGTTTACTGAAGCAAAAAAACTGGCATTTGAAGACCGAGCAAAATACTATTCCGATCCGGATTTTAACGATATTCCTGTAGAGCAATTAATTTCTAAAAATTATGCTAACGATCGAAGGAAGCTCATTCATCCTGCCAGAGCCGCAAGAAATTATCCTGCCGGAGAACTAGAACAGGGAAATACCATTTACCTTACTGTTGCTGACCAAGAAGGGAATATGGTTTCGTTAATACAAAGTAACTATCGCGGAATGGGTTCAGGAATGACACCCAAAGGACTAGGTTTTATTCTGCAAGACCGAGGTGAATTATTTAGCCTGGATAAAAATCACATGAATTGTTACGAACCCGCGAAACGTCCTTTCCATACCATTATCCCTGCATTTATTACCAAAGATGGAAAACCTTTTATGAGCTTTGGTGTAATGGGAGGCTCAATGCAACCACAAGGACATGCACAAATAGTGGTTAATATGATTGATTTTGACATGAATCTGCAGGAAGCCGGTGATGCATCAAGAATAAGACATGGTGGTAGTTCTCAACCTACCGGAGAGAAAATGAATGATGGAGGAACACTTCATCTGGAATCTGGTATTGATTACGAAGTTATTCGTGAACTAACGAAAAAAGGCCATAGAATCATTTTCGATGTGGGTGGATATGGTGGTTACCAAGCCATTATGTTCGATAAGAAAAACGGCGTTTTTTATGGAGCTTCTGAATCTCGTAAAGACGGACAAGCGGCAGGTTATTAGAAATTACAAAGAACTTATTTAAAAAAATCTCCATAAAAATTGGAGATTTTTTTTTAATGGTTAAATTGCAGTAAAAAATTAATGATTATGCAAAAAACAGCAATCGTATTTGGAGCTACTGGCTTAACCGGAACGTATCTGGTAAAAGAATTGATTCAAAATGAACTGTACCAAAATATTAAAGTTTTTAATCGTCGAACACAAAACTATGACAATACAAAAATTGAAGAGTATTTGATTAATTTTAATCAACTAAACGAATATGCCCATGAGTTTAAAGCTGATGATGTTTTTTGTTGTTTAGGAACAACATTGAAAAAGGCTGGATCAAAAGAAATTTTTTTTGAAATTGATCATGATTTACCGATCCAAATTGCACGTATTTGTCTGAACAACCATTGTGAAACGTTTATTGCAATATCCTCTATTGGTGCCAATCCAAACAGCAAAAACTATTATCTTCGTACCAAAGGAATGATGGAACAAGAAATACTGAATCTCGATTTTCGTTTTCAGGCTTTTGTTCGTCCATCCATGTTGTTAGGAAGTAGAACAGAATCTCGTCCGGCAGAAACTTTTGCTAAATTGATAATGAAGATTTTTGGATTTTTGTTTGTGGGAAAATTAAAAAAATTCCGTGGAATACATGCTCAAACAGTGGCCAAAGCAATGATTCATATTATAAATCAACAAAATTATTTTGCAACACTTGAAAAAAACATTTTTGAATCAAACGAATTAATGAATATAGCCGAAACTATTAATCATGATAAACAATAAATATATTTTAAACGTAATCCAAAAAAGGCAAAGCGACCGCTCTTTCTTAACGAAACCCATTGAAAAAGATAAATTATCACGATTAATGGAAGCCGCAAGATTAGCTCCTTCGGCATGTAATGCACAACCATGGAAATTTATAATTGTCGATAATCAGGAATTAAAATTAAAAATTGCCGATTGCACTTCGAGTAAAATATTGGGAATGAATCATTTTACCAAACAAGCACCAATACATATTGTTATTGTAGAAGAAAAAGCAAATTTCACTTCTTCTGCTGGAAGTTTAATTAAAGGGAACCATTTCCCTTTAATGGATATTGGAATTGCTGCAGAACATATTTGTCTGCAAGCCGAAGCCGAAGGGCTAGGTTCGTGCATGATTGGCTGGTTTGATGAACCAAAAGTTAAGAAATTACTCAATATTCCAAAGTCAAAAAAAGTACCACTTATTATTGCAATTGGTTATCCTGCGAAAGAAAAACGAGAAAAAAGAAGGAAATCATTAAAAGAAATTATTAGTTACAATAAATATTAATTTGTGATTGGAAAATCAATAATGCAAGGTGATGGGTTATTTATTTTGAACTTTGAATTTCAAATTTCTTGTTTCCCGATTCATACAATATTTACTTCCATTTCCAGTTCAATATTGAACATTTCCCATACTGATTGCTGAATGTTATGAGCCAGTTGAACAACTTCATCCCCTGAAGCATGACCAAGGTTTATTAAAACTAATGCCTGTTTTTTGTGTACACCAACATTTCCCATTTTTTTGCCTTTCCAACCGGCTTTTTCAATGAGCCATCCGGCAGGAATTTTAACAGTTTCATCGCCAAAAGAATAAAAGGGTATTTCAGGATGATTAAGTTGCAGTTGTCCTAATATTTTTTTATCAACCACAGGATTTTTAAAGAAACTTCCTGCATTACCTGTTATTTCAGGTTTTGGTAATTTAGCATTACGGATATCAATCACTGCTTTTCGGATATTCTGAAGATTGATCTCATCAAACCTGGATAATTCATTCTGCAAATTTCCATAATCCAATATAAAATTAGATTTTTTACTTAAGCGGAAATAAACATGCATGATAATATGTTTCCCTTTTAATGCTCTTTTGAAAATACTGTCACGATAACCAAAATGACAATCAGCATTTTTAAAACGATGTATTTTAAAAGTATCAATTTCAAGGGTTTCAACTTCTGTAATCACATCTTTTACCTCCACTCCATAAGCGCCAATGTTTTGAATAGGACAAGTGCCAACATTCCCGGGAATTAAAGAAAGATTTTCAATTCCTCCCCATCCTTTATCAACACAATATTCTACAAATTCATCCCAATCCTCTCCTGCTCCTACTTTTAACTGAATGACCCGACTATTCTCATTAACAACCTCAATACCTTTAAGGGCGGGTTGTATAATTAATCCTGGAAAATGTTGTGTAAATAAAACATTGCTACCTCCACCTAAAACCATTAAGGGTAATTTTTCTTTTTTATGTATATTAATGGATTGGATTAGTTCATCTTTAGATGGACACATGGAAAAATATCGGGCTTTTACATCAATACCAAAAGTATTATATTTTTTTAACGGGAAATTTTCTTTTATTTCAAACATATGTTGTTATTTTATGGCTCAAAGATAAGTATTGATAATTTATTTTAATTAAAAAATCGGCAGATAATAAGAAGGAATGGAAAAAAGAGTTTACATAGCCGTTACCAATGACTTAATTACCGATAACAGGGTTCATAAAGTAGCCCAAAGCTTATTAAAATCAAATGCAGAAGTAATTTTGTTGGGTGCAAAAAAATACCAAAACATGCTCGTTGGTAAAAGACAATATGCTACCAAACGCTTTGCCATGATTTTTAAAAAAAGTTTTTTGTTCTATGCTGAGTATAATATCCGCTTATTTCTTTTTCTTCTATTTCGAAAATTTGATATTATTGTTGCTAATGATTTGGATACACTTCTCGCAAGTTATTGCGCCAGTTTATTACGACGCAAAAAAATTGTATACGACAGCCATGAATTTTTTACTGAAGTACCAGAATTGGTTAACCGGAAATTTCCAAGGAGAGTTTGGTTGCTCATCGAAAAATTAATATTACCTCATATTCAGTTTGCTTATACGGTTTCTGAATCAATAGCAAATACTTACCAAAAGCTATATAATATTGAAATGAAAGTTGTAAAGAATTTTCCATTATATAACTACGGCTCTAATGATTCTATTGAAACAAAAAACGGCCAAAACCAAATACTATACCAAGGAGCCTTAAATGTTGGCCGTGGTTTAGAACAAATGATAGATGCCATGCAGTTTATTGAGAATGTCCATTTTAAAATCATTGGAGATGGAGATTTAATAAATAAATTAAAAAACCAGGTTAAAGAAAAAAAGTTAGA
>CAZWPU010000065.1:0-8817 GCA_964635605.1 uncultured Bacteroidales bacterium
TTATTATATGTTTTTACAAAGGTAAATATACAATTAATTTTTTAAGAAAATAAGACTATTAAAGTCATATCGGAGTAATAGATTTTTATGATTTTGTATTCAGGATAATCTGAAGTATTAAAAAGAGATTTTTTTCTTAAGTTATATCTTTCATGTTTTAAGGTCTTTACATAATTGATAATAAATCTTATCTGTAGAGGTGAAATTAATAATTATCATAGAATTTAAATCTTTTATAATGCCAAGCCTACGTTTCTAATGTTTATGAAATACTTCATCCGCCAAGCCGGTTTAAACCGGCAGGCGGATAGGAACACAATTTCACGGCAATTTTTTTACCGTCTGCTTTAGCTGACGGGTACAAAAGCTATATAAGAAAACGGCTTTAGCCGGTTATAAACCTTTGGCAGGGTTGTTTGTATCTGAAAGTTAGGGCGTGATTTTGTTCCAGGATGCATTGAATTAAGCAAATTAGTTTAGAGGTCTGTATTATGTAACAGCCTTTTTGAGAGTAGCCACACTCTGATTCGATCGCAAAAATGGGCTAAAGCCCACGCTTCTCTGTTGTTCCTGAAATCCGTTGACTGAAGTCAACGGTAATTGCTGACTTATTGAAATATCACTTAAAATGGTTGCTTTTTTAAAAATGTCCGATATCGTACTTTTAATGTTTCGGAATCGAACACTATAGCGTTTTTTGTTTTTACGGTTTGTGTTGTAATGTATTGATAAATAAGGTTATAGTAGTTTTGGCATAATAAATGATTAATTGATGACAGCATATGAATTAATTAAAAAATTAATATAATGGATAGAGTAATAGAAAAAAAGCATAAATGGTTGAACAAAAAAACAATTTGGATAACTATAGGAGCAATTTTTATTTTATTGATCTCTTATAATATCTTTTTTGGTGATAAAAGCTCAAAATTAAATGTTGAAAAAGATAAAATTACCATTGAATCCATTGTTGAAGATGAGTTTAAAGATTACATCGCAGTTATAGGTACCGTTGAACCTATTAGTACAGTATACCTCGATGCCATTGAAGGCGGAAGGGTAGAAGAAATTCTAATTGATGAAGGGAATATGGTAGAAAAAGGAGATGTAATCTTAAAACTGAGTAATACCAATTTAATCTTAGAAATTTCGAATAACGAAGCTTCTGTTTCGCGTTCGATTAATGAATTTGAAAATACCAAGATTAATCTCGAATTGCAGCGTATAAACAGACAGCAAACCCTGATTGAAACCGAACGCCAACTTAAAATGTACAAACGACAATATGAGTATAATAAAAAATTATACAATGATGAGCATATCTCTAAAGAAGAGTTTGACCAGTCGTTTGAAAGGTATGATGCCACCAGAAAACAATACGAGTTGTTTAAGGAAGCATTAAAAAATGATTCTATCTACAGGCATGTTCAGCTTAAAGCAATGGATCAGCAGATTGAAAACATGCAGGATAACCTTAGAATAATCCAGGGGCGAATGGAAAATCTAAATGTTAAAGCTACCTGTGATGGAGAGCTAGCAACATTAAATCCTGAAATTGGTGAAGTGATTAGTTATGGTACTCGTATCGGAACCATAAATATTTTGGATGATTATAAATTACTTGTTGAGATTGATGAGCATTATATAGCTCGTGTTGTGACAGGCTTACCAGGGAGTTTCGATTTTGCCGGCTCAAATTATAACTTAAAAATTGTAAAAGTTTATCCGGAAGTTAATGCTGGTAGATTTGCAGTTGATATGGAGTTTGTTTCTGAAAAGCCAGAGCAAATAAGAATTGGACAGACATTTAGAATTAAACTAGAATTGGGCGAATCGAAACAAGCGGTATTAATACCACGTGGTGGATTTTATCAAAGCACCGGAGGACAATGGGTGTATGTTGTAGATCCATCAGGAGAAATGGCTGTTAAGCGTGAAATATCTATCGGACGCCAGAATCCTAAGTATTATGAAGTGCTTGAAGGATTAAATCCCGGAGAAAAAGTGATTGTATCAAGTTACGATAACTTTAATAGTGTAGATAAGATTATTTTGAAATAAATAAAAATAAAAATACAGTAATTAAATTTTAAAGTCATGATTAAAACAAACGATTTAGTAAAAGTTTTCAGAACAGACGAAGTAGAAACAACGGCTCTGAATAAAGTAAACTTAAATATTGATAATGGTGAATTTGTAGCCATTATGGGACCCTCAGGATGTGGTAAATCTACATTGCTTAATATTATCGGATTATTAGATAATCCTTCATCAGGTGAATTGCATTTTTTGGACCAGGAAGTATCAAATTATTCCGAAAAACAGCGTACAAACCTGCGAAAATCAAATATCGGTTTTGTTTTCCAGAGCTTTAACCTGATTGACGAACTAACTGTATATGAAAATGTTGAATTGCCTTTGTTGTATTTGAATATGCCATCATCTGAGCGAAAAGAAAAAGTGGAAGCTGTACTTGAGCGCATGAAAATGTCGCATCGTAAAAAGCACTTTCCACAACAATTATCAGGTGGTCAGCAGCAAAGAGTAGCTATTTCACGGGCTGTAGTTACCAATCCTAAACTAATATTGGCCGATGAGCCTACGGGTAACTTAGACTCGGCAAATGGTGAAGAGGTGATGAATCTTTTAACTCAGCTGAATAATGATGGAACAACCATCGTTATGGTAACTCACTCTCCGTCAGATGCTGAAAAAGCACATCGTATTGTTCAATTATTTGATGGACATATTGTTACCGAAAATATTAAGAAAGTTTTATAAATGTACTGATGATAAAAAGGCAGAAGTGTTCTCCTTAATACTTTCTCGTTTTTTGAGTATATAAGATCCCCAATTATTTCACTTCTGTCTTTTTACTTTTTAATAGCTGTTTCTATGGACATGAAACAGCTATTTTTTATTTTATAATATGTACGTTAACGAACAATACTTGAACGGTTACGAACGGAATAACGAGAAAAATTGATGGTTAATTTTGATGTAATGTATTGATATGTAGATTTATGTATTGGTTGGCATGTAAGTTGGTTTTAATTTTACATGAATTTAAAAAGGAGTTTTCATGTTTAAAAACTATGTTAAAATAGCAATACGAAATTTAATCTCGCAAAAGTTTTTTTCAGTTATTAATATTTTGGGATTGGCAACAGGTATTGCTGCTACCATCATGTTATTATTATATGTACAGCATGAGCTAAGCTATGATAAGTTTCATAATAATTATGAAAATACCTATCGGATTATTTCATCCATAAAACAGGGTGATACTGAGCCAATGGTTGTTCCCCTTGCCTTGGCTAATGCTGCAGAGGTTATTGAAACAAATATTCCGGAAGTCGTATCGGCATGTAAATTAGATCAAAGAGAAGCCAATGTAACCATAAACAATAAAGTATTTTCCAGTCAACAATTTTTTTATGTTGACAGTACTTTTTTTGATGTATTTTCTTTTCCTGTAATTTCGGGAAATACTAGAGAAGCTCTTTATAACCCCAAAAATGTAGTGATTACAAAAAGTACAGCCGAAAGGTATTTTGGCGATAGCAATCCAATTAACCAGCAAATAGAATTAAATGGAATTGAATTTACTGTAAAATGTCTTATAGAGGATGTCCCTGCTAATTCGCATTTTACATTTGATTTTATCACATCATTTACTTCTATAAACCAATTGGAGAGATATTATGGAAACCGTGGATTTGGTTTTTATATCTATTTTGTTGTAGACGAAAAAGTAAAAGATGGAAATTGGAAGGCAAAGGTAATAAAAGAAAGTAATGAGAACATCGCTAAACGTTTTAAGGATGAAGGAATGGATAATGCCTTTACTATTGATACAGATATTCAGAAAATGGGGGATATTCATTTATTTTCTTATTATAACTGGGAGATAGCACCGCAAGGGAATATCCGAAATATTTATATATACTCATTTTTGGCTTTTTTTATCATCATTATAGCCATTATAAACTTTGTAAACCTTGTAACGGCAAGATCCGAAACCCGATCAAAAGAAATTGGCTTACGAAAAGTTATTGGAGCACAGCGCAAGAACATTGTTAAACAATTTTTAGGGGAGGCCGTAATTGTATCTTTTATTTCATTACTGGTTGGTTTACTGATTGTCGAATTATTTCTCGATTCTTTCAGCACCCTTGTAAACAGGGAATTGGTACTAAATTATACCAACGTTAAATTAATCGGATTGTTTATTGCCTTATCAGTAATCATTGGTTTAATTGCCGGAGCTTATCCTGCCGTTTATCTTTCAAAATTTAATCCTGTACGAATTCTTAAAGGGATCACCCAAAAAGGACGAAGTAACGAATATTTGAAAAAAGGATTGGTAATTTTTCAGTTTTCAATAGCGATCTTTTTAATCATATCCTTATTGATAATGAATTTGCAAATGAATTATGTTAAGCGTAAAGATTTAGGATTTGATAAAGAACATGTATTGGTGATTGATAATCTTAAACCCGGTATTTATAACGATTTAAAGGTAATTAAATCAGAACTGGAAAGTTTACCCCAGGTTATTTCTGCTAGTGGTTCAGAGAATATTCCAACGTATCATATGGTGCAGAATGCATATAAAAAAGGAGATCATCCCGACAACTCAATTGTAATTAATGAAATGGCTGTACAAGATGATTTTATTGAAACTTTTGGGATGGAGATTATCGAAGGTCGAGATTTTGACTCCAAATTCAGAACCGACACTTTTTCTTTGATTATTAATGAAACAGCTGCTCGAAAACTGGGTTTGAAAAATCCTGTAGGTAAAAAAATATCTGTTTGGAAAGCCGAAGGTGAAATTGTGGGTGTTGTGAAGGATTTTCACATTAACTCATTTCATCAGGAAATAGAACCTCTGGTAATAACCAAATACCGTGATTACATATCTTATATATCGGTGAAAGTTACCGGAGAGAATTTAAATCAAACCATTACTGCCATCGAAAAGGTTATTAACCAGTATAATACAGGTTACGAATTTCGTTACTATTTTATGGATGATAGATTTGAAAATCTTTATAAGGAAGAACAGCGCAGCCATAAATTAAATCTTTTTGGCTCAGTGCTGGCTATTATTATTGCCATGTTAGGAATTTTTGCGTTAACATCATATACGGTGATAAAAAGAACCAAAGAGATAGGAATTCGCAAAGTAGTAGGAACACCTGTCACCCGAATTTTATGGATGTTATTAGCCGATATTTCGAAATGGGTATTGTTGGCTAATATTTTTGCCTGGCCATTAGCATATTATTTTATGAATGGCTGGCTAAACAATTTTGCGTATAAAATTGAGCTAAAAATCTGGATGTTTGTTGGCGGAGCGTTTATTGCTTTTGTAATAGCAATACTTACAGTTGTAATGCTTGCTTATAGAGCAGCAACTTCTAATCCGGCCAATGCTTTACGACATGAATAAATATTATATATACTATGTTTGAAAATTATATAAAAACTGCCTGGAGAAATTTAATAAGGGATAAAGCTTATGTCATTATTAATATAATAGGATTGTCTGTAGGAATAGCAGCATCTCTAATTATTGGACTCTATATCTTTAATGAGCTCAGTTATGACAAGTTTCATAAAGATTCCGAAAGAATTTATCGAATATATGTGGATGGTAGCTTTGGTGCTACCCAATTCTACAGTCCCATGTCTTCGAATGAGGTAAAAGGTGCGCTTTTAAGCGAATTTGGCGAAGTAGAAGCTGTAACACGTTTTTTTAAGCGCGATGAACAATTGTTTCGTGTTGGTGAAAAAAAGTATACAGAAAACGATATACTCTTTGCTGATGCAGATTTTTTTGATGTATTTTCATTTCAACTTATTAAAGGAGATGAAAAAAATGCACTTTCCGGTCCGGGGAAAATTGTGCTTACCGAAAGTACAGCAAAGAAATATTTTGGAGAGGAGGATCCAATAGGGAAGATTCTAAGAATGAGGGGGGAAGATAGTTATAAAGTAACAGGGGTATGCAGAGATGTTCCTGTAAACTCTCATTTTCATTTCAACCTGATAACTTCTTATGCCAGCTCCCAACAATCAAAGGATCAACGCTGGGTGAATATGAATATTTATACCTACTTGAAATTGAACGATGCAGATCAAAAAGAAGATCTGGAAAGTAAGTTTCAACTATTGATGGACAAATACCTTGGTCCTGAAGTTTCTGAATTAATGGGAGTCAATTTAGAACAATTCTCTGCACAAGGCAATCGGTTTGAATTTAAGTTACAGGCACTGGAAGATATTTATCTTTATTCTGATTTTAACGATGAGATTGAGCCTGTGGGGGATATATCCAGAGTTTGGTACTTTTCTATTATTGCTTTATTCATACTTTTTATTGCCTGTATTAACTTTATGAACCTGGCCACTGCCAAATATGCTAATAGAGCAAAAGAAGTCGGTATTAGAAAAGTGGTGGGCTCCGGAAAGAGACAGCTGATAGCTCAGTTCTTATGGGAGTCAGTAATGCTGTCCGGAATTTCATTGATTATAGGTGTTGCATTACTGGAACTCTTTTTACCTATGTTTAATCAGCTGGCTCAGAAAAAACTTATCTTTAATTATCTGGATGTATGGTATGTGGTTCCCGGATTAATAGCTTTTGCTTTTTTTATCGGCATACTGGCAGGTATCTATCCGGCCTTTTATCTCAGTAGTTTTAATCCTCAACGAACCTTAAAAGGCAAGATTAGTGCCGGTTCTGGCAGTATTCGCTTAAGAGGTATTCTTGTAGTTGTTCAGTTTGTTATTACTATCAGTTTGTTCGTGAGCACAGCCATTATTTTCCAACAAAATCGTTTTATGTTGGATAAAAAGTTGGGTTTTGATAAAGAAAAGGTACTGGTGCTCGATAAAGCCTGGTTATTAAGTAATAGTAAAGACGCTTTTATGGAAGAATTAGAGAAAATCCCAGGCGTAAAATCGGCTGCTATTACCCATAAAGTTCCCGGAAAGGACTACAATGGCTCTACCATGCAAATTGGCGATAGGACTGCCGAAGATGTCCTGTTTTTTGGAGTAAACTATGCCGGAGCAAATTATTTTGAGACGATGGGTATGGAAATCGTTGATGGACGTGGCTTTTCTGAAGAATATTCCACCGATAAAAATGCTATAGTTATCAATGAAACTGCGGCTAAAAATGCCAATCTGGAAGAGCCGGTTGGTAGTTACCTGGTTTTTGGAAATGAACGTTTTGATATCATAGGAGTTGTAAAAGATTTTCACTTTGAAACTTTACATAAACCCATTCGCTCGCTGGTTATAAGACATCATCGAGACAGGAATTACCGGTTCGTTGTATTGCGGGTTGAAATGGATGACATTCAGTCGACCATAAAATCTATTGATAATACCTGGAGTGGATTTAAGGCAGAAGAACCAATCGATTATTTTTTCCTTGATAATGATTTTAATAGCCTCTATCAGGAAGAGCAACGTACTGCAAAAGTATTCATTACTTTTTCCATTTTGGCTATCTTTATTGCTTGTTTGGGATTATTTGGCCTTTCTGCTTTTATGGCAGAAAAGCGCAAAAAAGAAATTGGAATTCGCAAAGCTATGGGAGCCAGGGTTCGAGGCATTTTAGGTTTACTTTACCGCGAGATCTTTATATTATTAATTCTTTCTACAGTGATTTCCTGGCCCCTAAGTTACTACCTGATGAAGTTATGGCTTCAAAAGTTTGCGTTTAGAATTGAAATGTCTTTTGTTCCTTTTATTGCGGCATCATTAATCGCCTTAATTATTGCCATTCTAACAACCAGTTTCCAGGCAGCAAAAGCGGCCAATACCAATCCTGCTTATACCCTTAGAGATGAATAATAACCATTAAAATTATGAATTATGAAAGATTTATGTATTCCCATTCCCGGATTTGGCGAAAATGAAATCGCCGAATTACACCTTAAAGTAGGTGATCAAAAAATCAGTTATGACTTTCGGGTCGAATCCTTCCCCTGGGACATTGAAGATGAGTTGAATGGTAACTCAGATGAAATTACCCAATCCCTTGCCAGAATTAGCCGCCTAAAGAAAGCTATTCAGAATTACGATAAGAGCTGGGAGTTAATACAAATTTTTACTCCTGCTGATCACGCAAGTTATATACAGGTTTTATATCGTAAGAAAAATTAAATAATTATTCCTGTTGTTTTCAAATGTCTTTTTTTAAAGTTAAAACCTAGTGTTTGTTTTTATTATCTTTACTTAAAAATTAGATGTTATGAGAATAGATAAAAGATCACTAATTCGTTGGAAAGTTTATCTCGACCGTTCTAAGATGTATATTAGCTACATCAATTTGTTTATGATGGTAACGATCTTTTTAGGAGCAATAAAAAATACAGGAGTAGGCAAATTTTTAATAGCAAATGTATATGTTACACTGCCCTTGTTGATTATTGTTTTTATTTTCCTGGCTTTATTGTTGGGATATTGGGATTCAAAATATGGTATACGCAGCGAAGAAATGCGTAATTTAACCTCGCAAAACCCTATTCAGATGGAAATATTAGAGTCGGTAAGAGAGATAAAAAATAACCAAAAAAATATGGTGGATAGACTCAATAAAATGGAAAAAGAATTATTAAAAGAATAATCTAATGCAGCATGCTAAAATTTAATGCGTCTCTGTTATGTAATCGATAAAAATGATAAATTATTTAAATTATAAAAATTATGAAAAGCAGAATACTTACTATTATTTTTTCAGTTTTACCCTTGTTTGCTTATTTACAAGTAAATGTAGATGCGCAGGAAATAATT
>CAZWPU010000066.1:0-3245 GCA_964635605.1 uncultured Bacteroidales bacterium
CATCAGACAAGAATGTCTGATGTACAGAAAAGTCCGATGTCCTTTATCCTGTAACTTTATAAAAAGAGTTAGCCTGAGCGGTAGCCGTAATAATCATATCATTGATACAAACATGCTCGGGGCGTGTAACTACATAAAGAATAGCATCGGCAACATCTTCGCCATAAAGGGGTGTAAAACCTTGGTAGGCTTTATCGGCCTTTTCTTTATCCCCTTTAAATCTAACTACGGAGAATTCTGTTTCAACCATTCCGGGGTTTATAGCGGTTACTTTAACTTTATGTTTTAACATATCAATACGCATGGCTTGAGTTAATGCAATTGCTGCATGTTTAGTTGAACTGTATACATTTCCTTTTTCGTATACTTCTCTCCCTGCAGTTGATCCAATATTAATGATATGTCCATGTTTTTTCTCAATCATACGTGGAGAAATTTTGCGGGTAACATATAATAATCCTTTTATATTGGTATCAATCATTCGTTCCCAGTCATCAATCACTCCTTCGTTAATATGGTTTAATCCCAAGGCTAATCCAGCATTATTTAACAATACTTCAATATTTTGCCAGTCAGAAGGCAAACTGTCAATAGCCTGATTTACGGCCTTATTATCTCTAACATCAAAGGTTAAGATATACACTCTTCCTGAGGGCTGAGATTGAATTTCTTTTTTTAAATCTTCCAGCAGTTCTTTTCTGCGTCCGGTTATAATTACATCAAAATTATGTTGTGCAAGTTTTTTGGCAGTAGCTCTTCCAATGCCTGATGTTGCTCCTGTAATTAAAGCTATTTTATTCATTTTGATAAGATTTTTTTGGATTAAAAGGCTAAAAATAAACAAATATTTTCTCCTATCCATTTTCTTTCAACAATAAAATCGATAATTTAGAATATTCTAAATACGTTAAACGATTTCTTATATCTAAAGTCAAAAAATAAAATATCCCTAAAAATTAACTTAAAATCAACACTATGCGATTAAAAAAATTTAAAAAAAACAAATTACAAACAGTAGTTATGTTTGCATTGGCAGGCATTCTATTGTTTACTTCTTTTGAAACTTTTGCAAAAAAAGATAAACCAGAAGAAGAAAAAAATCCGGTTAATTCGGAAATTTTAAGCGGATTAAAGTTTAGAAATATAGGCCCTGCTTTTTTCTCGGGACGAATTTCTGATTTTGCGGTAAATCCAAACAATCATTCCGAATTTTATGTTGCGGTATCATCAGGAAATATTTGGAAAACGGAAAATAATGGAATTACCTTTACTCCTATTTTTGATAATTATGGCACTTATGCCATAGGATGTTTAGCAATGGATCCTAAAAATCCCAATGTTATTTGGGCGGGTACCGGCGAAAACAATCATCAACGAGCGTTAGGCTATGGCGATGGAGTTTATAAATCAGTTGATGGAGGTAAATCGTGGACCAACATGGGATTAAAAGAATCGCGACAAATAGGCATGATTGCTATCAATCCAAACAATACGGATATTGTATACGTTGCTGCCGAAGGTTCTGCCTGGGGCCCGGAAGGAGATCGTGGCTTATATAAAACAACAGATGGAGGAAAAACATGGATCAAAATTTTAGATATCAGCGAAAACACTGGCATTAATAATGTTATCCTCGATCCCAGAAACCCCGATGTAATTTACGCAACATCAGAACAACGACGTCGCCATGTACATACAAAAATTGGTGGAGGACCCGAATCGGGAGTGCATAAATCAACCGATGGTGGTAAAACATGGAAAAAAATTGAAAAAGGATTACCCGGAGTTCATAAAGGAGGAATGGGAATAGCTATATCTCCTATAAATCCAGATTATTTATATCTAATTGTTGAAGCTGCCGAGGATAAAGGTGGTTTTTACCGATCAACCGACCGAGGTGAAACGTGGGAGCGAATGAGCGATCATCATTCAAGTGGACAATATTACAATGAGATCTATTGTGACCCGGTAGATGTAAATAAGGTGTATTCGGTTGAAACATTCTCGCATGTAACAACCGATGGTGGTAAAACATGGAGCAGGCTAAGTCTAAACGAACGTCATGTGGACGACCATGCACTTTGGATTGACCCCAATGATACAAAACACTGGATGATTGGTGGTGATGGTGGAGTTTATATTACGTATGATAATGGTAATCATTTTCGTCATATTTCAAACTTGCCCGTAACTCAATTTTATCGGGTAAATGTAGATAATGATTATCCATTTTATAATGTTACCGGTGGTACTCAGGATAATAACAGTTCTGTAGGGCCTTCACGCAATACCAGCCGCGATGGTGTTACCAAAGGTGAATGGACAGTTACTATTGGTGGCGATGGATTTTGGTCAAATATCGATCCTGAAAACCCCGATATTATATATAATGAATATCAGTACGGAAATCTTTTCCGATATGACAAAAAAAGTAGTGAAAGCGTATATATAAAACCTCAACCAGCAAAAGGAGAATTAACGTACAAATGGAACTGGAATACACCGGTAATTATTAGCCCGCACAAAAACACCCGTTTGTATATGGCTGCCAATGTGCTGTTTAAAAGTGAAGATCGTGGTGACACCTGGGAGGTTATTAGCGATGACCTTACCGCTAACATTGACAGAAATTCCTGGCCGGTTATGGGAAAATACTGGAGTGTAGATGCTGTAGCTAAAGATGTTTCTACCTCTCAATATGGAATGGTAGTGTCCTTAGATGAATCGCCTGTTAAAGAAGGATTAATTTATACCGGAACAGATGACGGTGTAATCTCTGTAACCGAAGACGGTGGTAAAAACTGGAGGCAAATATCTTCATTCCCGGATATTCCCGCACATACTTATGTAAGCGATATTTATGCTTCCCGATTTGATGAAAATGTGGTGTACGCCTCCTTTGACAATCGGAAAAGAGATGACTTTAAACCTTATTTACTAAAAAGTACGGATAAAGGAAAATCATGGAAGCCTATAACCAATGGTTTCCCTGAAAATGGAACGATACATACAATCGAGCAAGATCATATAAATAAAAACTTGCTTTTTGCAGGAACTGAATTTGGCGCATTTTTTTCATACAACAACGGAGAAAAATGGATCCAGCTTAAAGCCGGATTACCAACTATTGCTATTAGAGATATGGTCATTCAGAAAAGAGAGAGCGATCTGGTATTAGCAACATTCGGCAGAGGATTTTATATTTTAGATGATTATTCTCCGCTAAGAGAAATCAATCCCACACT